>JBEIOW010000408.1:0-2812 GCA_040377385.1 Bacteriovoracaceae bacterium
AGCGCTCGACGAGCTCGGCCGGCAACTCGTCCGGCATCCGTTCTTGGGGATTCGGCTGAACGATTCGACCCGCGCAGCCCACCAGCAGCGCGCTCACGAGAAGAAGCGAAGAGACACGGGAAAACATGCCCTCAGTCTAGGAGACGCTCAGAAGAATGTCGAGGTGAACAACCTTCGCCTTCAGCGCGGTCGACCTTCACGCGGCCGAGAACCTTCCCACTCCCCTTCCGCGAGCGGCGAAAGATCCCCCTTGAAACGCTGATGAGTCCAAAGCCATTGCTCCGGTCGCTCCAGGATCCGGCGTTCGATCTCGGCGGAGTACGCCGCCGTATTGAGCGCAATCTCGCGATGCGGATTTTCATCGGAGATCCAGGGCAAAGGCGGGCCGATTTTTACGACAAACCGCTCTTGGCCTTCCCAAGTCCCAGAAACCGGAAGGACCAGCGCGCCCGTGCGCTTAGCCAAGGTTGCCGGGGCCGAATGGGTACCCACGGGAACTCCCAAGAACGGGACGCGAATCCCTACCGGCGGCCCCGTGTACTGATCAATCACAAACCCTACCGCCCCACCCTCGCGGAACTGGCGAAGGATATCCCGCAAGGTTTGCGGCTCATACGTGCCTTTGATCCCGCAGCTCAAGCGCGCGCGCTCGATGGCACCGTGGAACCAGGCAGGCTTCAAGCGCTTGGTCACCATCAGGAGGTCAATTCCAGCGAGCGAGCCCACCGCCGCCATCAACTCCCAGTTGCCCAAGTGGCTAGAGAGAAAGATCACCCCTTTGCCCTCTGCGCGTGCCCGTCGCCAATGCTCGATGCCCTCCAGCTGACCGAAACGCATCGCCTGCCGCCGCCACAGCCCGAACATCGTGAAGAACGTCAGGAACAAATGCCCGAGATGCGAATAGAACTCCCGCTCGACCACTTCTCGGCGAAGCGGGTCGGCAAACGCGCGCGCCAAACCGCTACGCACCACCTGGAGGCGAAAGCCAAGAACGCGCAGCGCCTTACCCACGACCACGCCCTTCCACCGCTGAATGCGTGGAGGAAGAGCGCCATATAGAATGCCGAGCGCGCCCAAGAGCGCTACGAGGATTCGCCCCATATCACCCTATTCCAATCTTCCCGTCCCTCGAGAATCTCCAGCTCTGGCTCGAACACCCATGGCGCGGCCGACCCGCTGATGGTGGGAGCCACCCCGCGCCACTTCACCCAATCTTTTCCGGTCATCGCCAGACTCAAGCCTTCGCGCTTTGCGCGGTCAATCAACAAGGCCGCCTGACGCGCCTCAAACCGAGCATGATCTTCGAGGCGCTGATGTTCGGCCACGGTCCAGCCGGCCTGCCTCAGACTCTGTGAGACCGCGACGGGATCACCGACCCCCGTCACCAGTAGAAGAGGCGGACGTTCAGGACCCTCGCTGCCCTTCCAGATCTGGGGACGGAACTCCACTCGAACCCACGGCGCCTGGGTTGCCCCCAATGTCGGGCGCGCTTGACCCTTCGTCCAAACCACGAGGTCAGCCAGATTCGAGCGACTCAACCTTTCGCGAAAAACTCGCTGATCCCGCCGATCCGAGGTGACCGCGAGAATCTCTACGTCCCGGTGAATCCCCCACTGCTGAAAGCCGTCATCCAGGATGACGAGCGTAGGCGGCGCATCCCCTGCGCGCGCAATCAGTGATTTCCAAGAACGCAGCCGATCGGCTCCGACCCCGATCCAGGCATCCGGGATACGCTCGTGTAAAAGCGCTGCTTCGTCGCCGCACTCCCCAGGATGGGACTCACGCCCGGGCTCGAGCACTCCCCCGGCTTGCTCCCAAGCCGATCCGTAACCCCGCATCAGAATGGCGACGCGCTCCCCTCGCACCACGCCTTCACGGGCGATGCGAAGCACTAAAGGAGTCTTCCCCGCGCCACCCGCTTGCAGATTGCCCACCGAGATCACGCGAGCAGGTAGCTTCACGGGCGGACGACGTTTCGCCCAAGCTCGTCCCGCTTGATTCACAGCGGACCAAACGGCGGAAGCGGCACTGATCCAGGCGCTCATGCCGCTCTCCTCATTTCTCACCCTTGCGCGACCAACTCAGCAGCAAGTTCGCGGCGGTCTGACTCGGACTCTTGCCGTGCAAGCCTTCCTCAAGTTTGGCGCGGATCGCACGAAACCCCGAGCGCTGCTTGGCCGCAACAGCCGGCTCCATGAAAAACCGAACCACTTCCTCGGCGAGACGAGGCGAGGTGGCTTCTTCCATGAGGATCTCCGGTGCGACACGGATGGGCCGGCCCCGCTCCCGAAGAATCAGGTTTACGAGGCCAACGGGGTCGTCATAGCGAATGAAGTTCTTGAAGATGAACGATGAGAGCACGCCCGGGCGATACGCCACGACGTGCGGGCAATCCATCAAGGCGGCTTCGAGGGTTGATGTTCCCGACTTCACGATTCCCGCATCGGCCGCCCGAAGCACCATCGCCGAATCCCCTTGGCGAACCTCGACTCGCACAATGCTCGAATCCAGATTCCACCCGCCGCCCGACTTCCAGGCCGCCAGACGAGATTCGATCGCAGCCAGATCGGCGGTTTCCGGGAGCGCGATTCGGAGCAGAAGCGTCTCTTTATCTCCAAGAGCGCCGCGCGAACGCAAAAGCGCGCTCGCCCGCACCCCTGCGTCGAGGAAAAGCTCGAGATGCCGCTTCAGCTCCGAAGGTCGGCTACCCGGAAGAAGAGCGATGACCTTCGTCGCAGGATCGATCCCTAGGCGCTCTCGCGCCTCCGCCTTCGTGACCTCCAGCGGAAGCTCATCCAGTAGCGGATTGCCG
>JBEIOW010000292.1:0-3804 GCA_040377385.1 Bacteriovoracaceae bacterium
GAACTTCGATCCGCAGGTATAGCGTTGCCGACTGAGCTTCTCTTCCCACCGGTCGAGCGCGTCGAAAAGCTGCCGATAAGCACGCTCATAAGGCTTCTGGTGGGTCGCAAAGCCAGCACGGTAAACTCCATTGTTGATCGACGGGTAGATCTCCTCGACCACTCGGTCGATCTCCGCACGGAGGTTTGCGGGATAGAGCTCCGGCGCACCCGGCACCGCGATCGCGCCAAACTCCGTGGCGAACATTCGAATGATCTCAATCGACTCGTTGTTGACGATCGTGCGGCGCTGTCGATCCCAGAGCGCGGGAGTGGACTCCACCCCATCAAACTTCGGATCGGCCAGACGGTAGACATCCACTAAGTCCCGCTGCCCATTCACCGTATCGGGAATGCATCCCGGGTGATCAGTGAAGGTCCAGCCGTTTTCGTTCCAGACGGGATCCACAACAGAGATCGAGATCGCATTCTCTAGACCGAGCAGAGAACGGACGATCGCCGTACGGTGAGCCCAAGGACAAGCCCAGGAAAGATAGAGATGATAACGACCGGCCTCGGGCTGAAACCGAGTGGAGCCATCTGCGCGGACCTGCTCGCGAAATCCGGAGACGTAGCGAACGAATTCACCTTGGTCGTTGTTCCACATGGCGGGATTCTATCCCGAGCCGCGTAGAATTACCGAGTGAGATCCTTACACTTGTCGCCGCCGGGCGGCTGCCAGCCCACTTGTTTCATGCACGCTGCGGCGACTTCCCAGAGGCAGATTCCACCGTCGAGAATTTTTGCCTCAGCGCACATGGTCGCGCAGCAGGCGTCTTTCCGGCCATCGGCTTTCTGGTCGCACTTCGCGCGCTTCCACTTGGGGTCATCCTTCAGCTTGTCTTTGCACCAGCCCCAAACTCCGATGCTCATCTGGAAGGGTCCCGTATGCGCACCCGTACTCGAAACGGCGTTGGGGTTACAAGAACTCTCGCGACAGGCCATGCACTTCAACAGCGCGCGGACCTTGGGGCTTTGCTGATTGGCGCAGTGATCGATGCCGTCAAAAAGCTTGTCGCAGCACTTGGGCTGCCGCGAAGTGCCGCAGGTCGCGTCGCCACAGACTTGCTCAATCTTCGTGCCCTGAGGAAGGAGGGCCATCAGCGCGGGCTCCGCCGTCGTTGCTTCGCACACCTGAGGCGCCTCGGACCAAGCGGTGTAGAGAGGCGAAGCTAGCGCCGCTTCCTCACTCACGACCGTAGCCGTCGCGCTGGGGTTTGGCACCGGCAGGCCACATTGCTCAATAGGCTCGATCACCCCTGGGTCAGGAAACGGCACTGGGAGGGGCGCCGGCTCGAGCTGAATCGCAGGGTTGCCGATCGTCTCGGCTACCGCTGTCGGAGCCAATGTGAGCGAAACTAACGCTCCGCTGAACGCCGAAATCATCAGGACCCAGTGCTGCCGCTTCATCGTTGTATTGGATTTCACAAGAGCCTTGTCGACCGAAAGTCGACGAAACTAAACGGCTCACTGCGCCCGAAAGCTCTCGCTCACCCACTGTTGCGCCGCTGCGCCTTCGTGCACAACCTTCTGATCCTCGGCGAGCACGAAGAACGACGGAAATCGGTTTACGCGGAGTTTTCTGGCGATGCTCCCATCCGAGTCAATGACGGAGCCGGGTCCGATGGCTTGCGCCATCTCCAGATTCTGAGCCTCGGATTTTCCTTGACCGACGACGATGCGCAGCCCCGTGTCCTTGCGTGTTCGAGCCTGCGCGAGGAACTCGCGAAATCTAGGCACATGGACGCGGCAGGCGGGGCACCAAGGAGCCAAATAGATGACCCCGCAGAATTTACGCCCCTCACATCCGTCCTCCGCGCTGGCCAACGCGCGCGCGTATTCCGCCTGACGCGAGCGTTCCACGCGCTCGTGGTTTTGCTTCCATAGAAAGAGGGAGAATCCGATGAGAAACACCCAGGCGTAACGGTTCATGCGTCGATGGACTCCAGAATCTTCAGAATAGACAGAGCCACGAATTCCCATAAGGCGTCTTCGCGGACACATCTGATTTATTGGAGGAATTACGATCGTCGCCACACAGCGAGCCCAGTCGATTTGACCCAGATTCTGATTTCACCTAAGGTACTGGAATGAACCCAAATCCGGCTATTTTCGTCACCGAACAAGATCTCGCGCGCCTGGACAGACTGCTCGCCACGAGTGCGAAAACGCCGAACGTCACTCAGCTCGAAGAAGAACTGAGTCGCGCGGTTGCCGTCCCCGCAGAAAAGATATCCCCTGACGTCGTGACGATGAACTCGCGCGTTCGCTTCGCCGACGTCGACACGGGCGAAGAATCGGAAGTCACGCTCACCTATCCGCAGGACGCGGACACGGAAACCTCAAAGGTCTCTATTTTGGCTCCGGTCGGCGCCGCGCTGATCGGCCTGTCCGTCGGGGAAACGATCGCGTGGCCGATGCCCTCCGGAAAACAGCGTCGCCTCCGCATCATGGCGGTCCCCTATCAGCCGGAAGCGGCTGGCGATTTTCATCTTTAGTGAAAATTAGCGAGACGGCGAGAAGAGCCTTCCGGGAGCCGGACCGTTCGGATCCGCCGGCGCAAGCGGAAGGCCGGCCAGCGCAGAATCGATCGAATCCGGAACACTGAGACCCGCGCCGGACCGCTGTAATCCGAGGTACTTTCGGTTTGCCTGAAAGCTTGCCGTAAAGAAATTCGCATCGCCGCTGACTTCGCGGGCGAACTCCCCGAGACTCACTTGACCATCGCGATCTAGGTCCATTTTGTCCGAGCGTGACGAAAGCAAAACCTCGTGCACCCAGGTCGTCATCGCAGCGCCGAATTTCGGTGAGCCGAAGGCTGCGGACGCATCCGAGGCGGCGTGCATGAGGAGATGTTGGGGGAATTCTTTTGCGGCGGCACCCGAGAAGCAGGCGTCGATCCAGATCATGAAGGTGCGCGGAATTTTTGCGACCAGCTCAGCCGCGTAGACATCCGCACCTTGCGTATTGAAGACGAATTTTTTCTTGTTCCCAAAGAGGCCCGCTTCCTCCGCGCTGCCGTGCCCCGTATAAAAGAAGACACCCGGCCGATTCGCGGGGAATTGAATCGCGAGCAGGCTTTCGCGCTCGCAAGGAACTTCTTGAATCTCGTAACCCAAGGACTGAAAGCGCTCGAGAATGCGAGTGCGGTCAAAGTCGTATCCACCCACATTCTTACAGAACGTGCTGATCAAGAGCGGCCGAGGCGCCGCCAAGGCCGCCCCCGCAGCCAGGAACGCGGCCAACCCACAGAGGGAGAGGCGTCGAACGAATGGGACAGAGGCGCGCAAACCGATGAATCTCATAACAGCTCCTGATCTGGAGTGATCAGTCTCATTTATGACTAAATTGGTCAACTTTGAAAAATGGCCTGTCTCCCGAGAGCTTCCGTTTCGTGCTCAGATTCTTGTTTTTGCTGAGGTAAGTTCGACGCCATGACGAGCGAACCCTTTAAGAATTGGCTGTCCTCCAAGTCCGCCCAGGGGCTCGCCCACGAGCTGAAACGCCATTATCGCCCCTTTTCACCTGAGCGATTCCTCCGGGGGCTCGACGCGGAGCTCGAACCCCTCTCCCTCAAACAGCGCATGCACGCTCTGAAGTCGCGCCTCATGCGCGAACTCCCCGAAGACCCACGGCAGTCCTTCCCGATTCTGCGCACGCTGGCGGACGACGCCCGCCTGGAGGGGTTCATTCTTTGGCCCGTCTCTCAGCTCATCGCCGACACCGGCCTTCGGCACCTTCCGCTCGCGCTCGACACGCTCCGCGC
>JBEIOW010000501.1:0-2191 GCA_040377385.1 Bacteriovoracaceae bacterium
ACATCACCGGCACCGTCGACAGCACCTGAAGGTCTACACCATGCGCTTCGCAGTCTTGGAGGCGTGCGGACGGGCTCCAGAGATTGCTCTCGACGTCGCGGAAGAATCTTCCATCATCGCGAACCATCCGCGCGCCGCAAGAATGGGCAACCTCTCCCGAATGCTCCAGACCGATAAATCCGCCATAACCGAACTTCTCCTTCCACCGTGGAAGCTCCGGCGGAAGCAGGTGCGTGTGGATATCAACTTTACGCGGACGCGCCGCAGGCAAGGCCTCGCTCAATTCGTCCCCGTTTTCTGCTCGGACTTTGCGGGACGCGAATGCGTCTGCCCGCAAGATCGACAAGTCGTGTGCGCCGGATTGCCATAGAACCGGTCAAAGACCGGGGGAAGCTGCGTGACGATATTGGTGAGGTGAAACGACTCCTCGTAAAGTCTCGCGTGGCAGCGATCGCAGACCCAGAGAAGCCCGTCCATTTCTTCGGGGCGCCGCTTGCGCTCGATGACCAGACCCACTGTTCCGGCGGGACGTTGAGGAGAATGAGGAACCTTCGGCGGGAGGAGAAAAATCTCCCCTTCGCGAATCGGCAGGTCGACGGGCTTGCCGTCTTCCAGGATGCGAAGGTTCATATCCCCCTCGACCATATAGAAGAACTCTTCACCCTCATTGATGTGGAAGTCCTGCCGAGAATTAGGTCCACCCACGACCGTGACCATGAAGTCACGATCTTCCCAGATTTGCCGGTTACCGACGGGTGGCTTGAGGAGGTGGCGGTTCTCATCGATCCACTTCTTGAAGTTCAGCGAGCGAAGCGCGCTCACGGGTGACCTCCCACGCGTACGGACGAGTCCCGGATCGTCGCGATGCACTTCAGCTCGATGGCGATTGGCGTGGGGAGCGAGCCAATTTCCAGCGTCGTGCGGCAAGGCTGCGAATCTTTGAAGTACTCCGCCCAGAGGCGATTGTAGGTGGGGAAATCCGCCTTCATATTGGTCAAATAGACAGTCACATCTACAAGCTGCTCCCAGGAGGAGCCCGAGTCCTCGAGAATCGCTCGCACATTCTTAAAGACCGAGTGGCACTGCGCCTCGATGTCGTAGGACAGGATGTTTCCGCCGGCGTCGAGTTCGACGCCCGGGATTTTCTTGGTTCCCCGCTCCCGCGGCCCCACTCCCGAGAGAAACAGCAACTCACCGACGCGGCGAGCGTGCGGATAGAGGCCCACCGGTTCGGGCGCGCGCGAAGAATCGATCCCTTTCGTATTCATTCGGACCTCACTTGGATGCAGACATTCTTAGGCTCGGTGAAAAACCGCAAAGCGTCCCAGCCGCCCTCTCGCCCCACTCCCGAGTCCTTCACTCCGCCGAACGGCGTCCGCAGATCGCGCACCATCCAGCAGTTCACCCAGACGATCCCGGACTCAAGCCGCGCGCTCACGCGATGAGCCCGATCGAGATCACGCGTAAAGAGACTCGCCGCCAGTCCGTAACGAGTCGAGTTGGCGCGCGCCACCGCTTCGCCCTCCGAATCAAACGGCGCGATCGACGCGACCGGCCCGAAGACCTCTTCTTGGTTGGTGCGGCACTCGTCGGACAAACCTTCAATCAGCGTAGGCTCGACAAACCAACCGTTCTCGCAGCGCCCGGCGACCGTCGCCGCTTTGCCACCCGCGAGAAACCGGCCACCTTCTTCAGTAGCCAGCTTCAGGTAGGACAAAATCTTCTCGTGATGCAGTCTCGAAACCACCGCACCCTGCTCGGTGCCCGCTTCGAGCGGATCGCCTACCCGAAGCTTCTTCACTCGCTCGGCTAGGGCATCGCGGAAACGCGCGTAGATCGAGCGCTCGACGTAGATCCGTGAGCCGCAGAGGCAAATCTGGCCCTGGTTGCTGTAAGAGGCGCGGAGCACGGTTTCCAGAGCAAGATCGAAGTCAGCATCGGCAAAAACGAGGATCGGGTTCTTGCCGCCCATTTCGAGCGAGACTTTCTTGAAGCGCGGAGCCAAGCGGGCCGCAATCGCGCCGCCCGTGGCGGTACTTCCGGTAAACGAGATCGCCCGCACGCCGGGATGATCGACGAGTGCTGCGCCGGCGCGTGAACCCAGACCCTGAACGAGGTTCAGAACGCCTTGAGGCAGCCCGGCATCCCGACAAACCTCTCCGACCAATGCGGCTGTCGCCGGGGTCACCTC
>JBEIOW010000107.1:0-6659 GCA_040377385.1 Bacteriovoracaceae bacterium
ACACCACCTTCATCCGCGAGCCATCCGGGATTGACGAAGTGATGAAGCGTGACGACGGGCTCTAGCCCATACTCGCGCATCGCCACGATCATCTCGCGGTAGTGCGCGAGGGCCGCCGTGTCCCACTGATTTTTAGCCGGTTGAATCCGCTCCCACGCGATGGAAAGACGGAACGCCGTCAGGCCAATCTCGCGCGCAAGCCGAAAGTCCTCGCGGTAGTTTTTCCAGAAGCCCGTCACCTGATCCGCGTTGGTGCGATCATGAATACGGCCTTCGGCGCGCGTCCAGCGGCGCCAATCCGAATCCAGCGGATCCCCTTCCACCTGAAACGCCGAGTTCGATACGCCCCAAAGAAACTGATCGTGCAGCCAACGGGGCGCCGCGCTCGTCGGAATTTCGGGAGCCGGGGGAGCTTTTCCCATTCCGGACAAGAGCGCACCCGCGCCCATCAAGAGCACGAGCTTAAATCCACCCCGCATCGCTGCCGAATTTCCACTCACCATCGCTATCTCCAATCCGTATCTTCAATCAGCTGTATCCAGCCGCCTACCCAGCCACTCATCCCAGCGGGAGTCCCCAACACAAATTCCCCTGCGCGGCCGTCCCACAGGCTATGCGAGGAGCGCACGGAGAAGTCTCGTGACCGCGACGCCACTTTGCTCGCCACGCGAGCGGGCAAGCGCGAATCCGGATGTTCGATCAGGCCGTCGTTGGTCCCGTACTCGCCAATCCAAGGGCGAATGATGCGGTCCTGAAATACTCGCACTCCCGGGTCCCCACCCAAGCCATTGCCCTCCGGCACGGCGCTGAAGGTGATCCAGGTCGGCACTGGACCGGTGGCCGCGACCGATCGCAAAGCGTCCTCCACCAGTGGCGAAACGCGATCCCGCGCCAGGGCGGCCGCGGCAGCCAGCGAGTCGGCTCGATCGCCCACGATCGGACCGAACCACTTCAATAGTCCAGCCAGTAGAATCATCCCCGGATTCTGCGAAGCCCAATCCGCGACAAAAGAACCCTGGTAAAGGCCGCTCAGCGAAACCACCGCCTCGACGGCCCCATGAGCGCCAAGGTCGGGATACTCGCCGATCCGCGAGAGCGCGAGACTACTCTCCGCCATCCCTCGGCTCATCGCGATCAGCACGATGCGCTCCCCATCCAGCAAGCGCTGCCGGAGACGGAGCTCGACGACATTGGAGTTTTCCGCGATCCCGCCGAAACGCGCCGTCGCGACGCCTTCCGCACGGCGACCGAGCGATCGCAACGAAGCGATCACTTTTGCCTCCACCGCCGGCTGCTCCTCCTCCGGCAGATCAGGATCGCCAACGGAGAAACCAGGGACGACGATAAAGAGCCAATCCCGAGAGCCCGCCAGAGCACCTGGCCCCGAAAGAATCCGATCGGTGAGTTCCTCTCCACGGGATTGAGATCGCGCGAGCCAGGCGGAATAGAGATCCCCCGCAAAGCCCACTCCGAATCGCGTCGCTAGTTCGCGCCCGGTTCTTAGGTCAAAGTCCCGAATGGGTGTCTGCGCGAGAATCTCCGATGCGGAATCCGTCGCGCGGTACTCGAGCCCACCTCTCTCGATTTGTGAAAGCGCCCGGCGCAGTTTTTCCGACAAGGGTTGGCCGAGAAAGTTTGAATCCTTCGAAGACACCGCACGACGATCCGCCCAAGGAAAACGGCGGCGTACCGCCGTGATCTCCCGCTGATAACGATCCTGCGCAGCAAACTCGAGCGCAAACTCCCAGTGATTTCCAGAGTCACGATGGAGGATCAATGCCTCCGGCATCCCGCTAGCCGACCAACGCACCTCGAGGGATTCCGCGCGAGGACTGCGGCGACCAAACGCCATGGCGTCGACAGAACTCACGAGTCCCGTCGAGAAAACCGCCGCAATCAGAATAAAACGCGATGCGTTACACACTGCCCAACACCCTAGCCAGGGAGACGTTGTTTTTGAAGCATTTCCGGCATAAAGCCGTTCACACACCCAACCAAGAAAGCCAAGACTCAACCCAGGCCCGAAAGACCTCCGGATCACGAAGGGGGCGCCCCTCGAAAACTCCATCCGTCAGATTGTGCGAGCCCCGGATCACGAAAGTCGCCCTTCGAGTCGCCATCTCTGGATAGGGCAGGAGGGCGTCGGGAGTCTCAATCACGCCATCATTCGGCCCATGGTGCTGGATCCAGCGTCGATTGACCTGGTTCTGAACCAACGCAATCTTCTCCTCCACGGCGATTCCCGTCCCCGCCGGAACCCCCACTACGCTGACCCAGGTCGCGATAGGATGATCCTTGAGAACGGCATAGGGCTCACGAAGCAGAGCCCCGATCTCCGCGTGGGAAAGCGCGGAAGAGGCCTCTAGACTGTCCGCCCGGTCGCCCAGGAAAGGCCGGAGCCAGCCGAGAAATCGGCTGAGCCCCTGAGGCAACGGGTTCATCGAGAGCCAGTCGGCGACGAAGGAGCCTCGGTAAAGGCCATTCAAGCTCAGAACCGCTTCCACTCGCCCAGTCGCACCTCGATCCGGATCACCCAGAACCCGTGAAAGCGCGAGTACCGTTTCCGCCATTCCGCGGCTTGCAGCGACCAAAACGATCCGATCCCCTTCGAGGAGCGCCTGCCGGATCCGGGTCTCCACAATTAATGCGTTTTCCGGGATCATACCGAAGGCGTCCGTAGCCACCCCCTCAGCCCGCTGACCCAAAGACTCCATCGCCTCGATCACCCGCGCTTCGAGCGGCGGCGTCGAGTCAGGTTTTTCTGGGTCGCCAATTGCGAGGCCCGGAACGACCAGGAACCTCAGCCCGGAAGACGCCCCCGCCCGCACGGGCTTCCCCACCCAGCGAGGTCCTCGCTCCAGACGCTGTGCGAAGACATCCCCCGCAAAACCCATCCCGTACTTCGTCGAGAGCTCGCGTCCGGATCCGATCGCCACCTCCAAGGAGGGGTGACGATCCAAAAACTCCTCTGCTCGATTCTCCTCCCGATACACCGAGCCTCCGCGCTGCAACTGAAGCAAGCCGCGCCGAACAGGAACGGTCAGGGGCTGACCTTGGAAATGTGCTTCGCCCACGCGAATCGTCACACGCTCATCGAGAATGAAGCGCTGGCGAACGGCCACGACTTCGCGTTCGTACAAATCAGCCGCCGGATATTCCAGCTGATAGCGGCGGGATTCTTTTCCACCGGAGTCGACGTAAACAAAAGCTCCGGGCATGCGGTGATCATTGAGTTCGACACGGAAAGTTTCCGCGTGTGCCGAAGCCAGTACGGCCACGGTCAAACCCGCACTCCACACAAAGATGCTCAAAACCCAGCGAATCGACCCTCTCTGAAACTCTCTCATCGAGCGGGGTTCTATACGCTCGCGAGGGGTTTGGGAAGATACCGAAAAGCCCCAGCCGACGTCAGTCGACTGGGGCCTATCTCGATCTACGACGGGATGAGGTGAAGTCCCGCGCTGAGCGTTCGCCCAGCTAAATGAAGATCATGTATAAAATCCGACGATCTTGGTTCGAAAGCTTATTTCGTACCGGAGCGGGTGGCTTCGAGGTTTCGCTGACCGCCCTGGCAGTACATCGTATTCGAGATCAGGCTGCCCTTGAGGGTGTCTTTCTCGAGAAACAGGATGCCCTGGTAGGTACAATTCGCAGTCGAACCGTAATACCCGCCATTGTTATAGCCGCCGTTATTGTAGCCGCCGTAAGTGTTGCCGAACTGCTGGTTCGCGTTGATCGCATCTTGGGTCAAAACGACGTTCTCGATGCGGTCTTCCTTCACGCTGCCCGTGAAGCGGAACGAACCCAAGCTATGGCTGAGCCAAGTGCCACTCACGGTGCCATCGGCTTCTTCGTTCACGGTCACGTAGACGGTCGACTCGCTGCTGGTCGAAGCCGTTGAACCATCGGGATTCGTGGAGGGCATTGCGTTCGGGGAAGCGGCGACCACTTCCTTACCGACGTAGGTGCCCGTGATCGGAGCTTTTCCGCACGCCACGAGACTTAGACCGAGCGCGAGGACCCAATAAGTGCTTTGAATCGTTCTCATAAAATTCACCTCTTCAACGCACCTAGTCAGCAAAGGGTGGGCCAATCGCGACCCACCCCTTCTCTTCCCTATTGCAGCTGGGCCCAAAGTTTAGGCACCCCTCTGTCTAAACTTTCGACAGGGGGCAGGACAAAAGACAAGCGGTGCGCATTGTTGAGTGGCGTTTTGATGCTTCGCGTTATATCCAAGCCCTTCGTCCTATTGAATGTCTACAGCCCATTAAACGCGTTACCCGCGCAAGGAGTGTCCCCATGTTCGCAATGATTCTGATTCTGACGTCGTCCATCGCCCAAGCCACCACCCCTCATTGTTCCAAGGCTCTCTGGGAACTCGGAGTCGAAGTCGACCAAGCCGGCTACGTCTGCGCCGAAACCCCGAAAGCCCGCCAAGCGGAGCTCATCCAAAGCGTGGAAACGCTCATCGCGCAAAAACCGCCTCGGGCGGATGCCTTCTGCCCAGCTCCGCGCTCGATTCTGCCCTCGGAAGCCACCTTTCAGGCGTTTGAATTGATCCGCGGCGGATTCTCGGCCACCCGCCATTCGAATACGGTCGCAGCCCTGGCGCAAGCCGGCGCCTCTCCGATTCAAGCCGGCTTCAACTCCTACGAGCTCCTGCGCAAATCCGCATCTCACCATGCCGAGCTCGTCAGCTGCGTGAATCGCCTCCGCCAGAGCGGGCACACCGGCTGTCATGCGACTTACCGCTGCGCGACCTACTTGAACCAAGAAGCGTCTCAGTAAGCTCTCGTCACCGTGAAAAGCAAAAGGCCGGATCCCGCAAGGGACCCGGCCTTTCACTTTTTGAGAGAGTCCGATCTAGAAAATCAGAGCGATCAGCCGTGCGCGCCGGCCGTGCGCTTAGCGTGCGCCGCCGACTCCTGAACCGTCATCGTCGAGATGCGCATTCCGTAGAACGAGCGCCAGACGAAGAACAGGCCAACCAGGAAGAACACCGTGCCGATCCACAGCGCCACATCGGGAGCCGAAGCCGCAATCTCGACGGCCAAGAGGCCGAACAAGGTCGTGAACTTGATGATCGGGTTAAGCGCGACGGACGAGGTGTCCTTGAACGGATCGCCGACAGTGTCGCCGACGACGGACGCCGCGTGGAGCGGAGTGCCTTTTTCGCGAAGATCGACTTCGATCACTTTCTTGGCATTGTCCCAAGCGCCGCCGGCATTCGCCATGAACATCGCTTGGAAAAGACCGAAGGCCGCGATCGAGATCAGGAAGCTCGCGAAGAACGTTGCATCGAAGCACGCGAACGCGAGGGTGAACGAGAAGATCACGCCGAAGATGTTGATCATGCCCGCTTGTGCGTACTGCGTGCAGATCTTCACGACTTCTTTGGACGCTTCGACGGAGGCTTTCGCGCCCGGCGAGTTATCCAGCTTGATGTTTTGCTTGATGTACTCCACGGCGCGGTAAGCGCCGGTGGTCACCGCTTGCATCGAAGCACCCGTGAACCAGTAGATTACCGCGCCGCCGGTCATGAGACCGAGGAGGACGCGAGGATCGATCAGGTCGAGCTTCAGGTTCATGAGGAGGATGATCGAGAAGATCATCGTCGTCGCGCCGATCACGGCCGTGCCGATGAGCACGGGCTTCGCAGTCGCCTTGAACGTATTGCCCGCCGAGTCGTTCTCTTCGAGGTACAGCTTGCCCTTGTGGAAGTCGGGCTTGAAACCGAGCATCTTCTCGATCTCACCGTGCGCCTTCGTATCGCTCTCGATCAGGGAGAGCTCGAACACGGATTGCGCGTTGTCGGTGACTGGGCCGTAGGAGTCGACGGCGATCGTCACCGGGCCCATGCCCAGGAAGCCGAACGCGACGAGACCGAAGGCGAAGACCGCCGGGTAAGCCATGTACTGGTCGAGCCCTTGAGCGGAGACGAAGTACGCCACCGCCATCAAGCCAACCATGACCATGCCCTTCCAGAAGGCCGAGAAGTTACCCGCCACGAGACCCGAAAGGATCGTGAGCGAGGCGCCGCCTTCACGCGAAGCCGCAACGACTTCGGCAACGTGCTTGGATTTGGCCGAGGTGAAGATCTTGGTGAGCTCCGGGATGACCGCCGCCGCGAGCGTGCCGCAGCTGATGATCGAGGAGAGTTTCCACCACAGACCGTTGTCCATGTAGCCGATCAGGATGTAGCTGATCCAGTAGGTCACGGCGATCGAGATGAGCGACGAGAGCCAGACCAGCGAGGTCAGAGGAGCTTCGAAGTCGAACTTGTCCTTCTGACCGAACAGGCCTTTGCAAACCGCGCCGTTGATCCAGTAGGCGACCACCGAGGTGACAACCATGAGGATACGCATCGCGAAGATCCAGACGATGAATTTCGCCTGAATGATTTCGCCACCCGCGGCGAGCGCGAGCTTGCCTTCGCTGGTCGGCATCATTCCGACTGCGAGGGTGATGAAGGTGATGAGCGCCACGCCCGTCACGCCGTAGGTTTCGAAGCCGTCTGCCGTTGGGCCGACCGAGTCGCCGGCGTTGTCGCCGACGCAGTCCGCGATCACGCCTGGGTTACGCGCGTCGTCTTCCTTAATATTGAAGACGATCTTCATCAGATCGGAACCGATGTCCGCGATCTTCGTGAAGATGCCGCC
>JBEIOW010000006.1:0-15822 GCA_040377385.1 Bacteriovoracaceae bacterium
CGGCGGTTCGATTCCGTCCCAACCCACCACTTCTTCATTCAATCCCCGCATCTCTTTTTCAAGTCTTTGTAATTCAAAGTAATTACTCAGTTTCATTATTTGATTAAAAAAGTCAGGTATCTAGGTTAAATTACGCTCCATGAAACGCGCAACCGCGATCCTGCTGCTGACTCTCGCCGCCTCACTGACCGCCTCGCTCTCCCACGCCGGGCTAGCCGAGGCCCCTCAGTTTGATTGGGCCGCCTTCATTA
The DNA here is from genome assembly GCA_040377385.1 of Bacteriovoracaceae bacterium. Lineage (GTDB taxonomy): Bacteria > Bdellovibrionota > UBA1018 > UBA1018 > UBA1018 > JBEIOW01. Next base: position 252 of record JBEIOW010000006.1, read on the forward strand.
AGAAGAAACAGCCTAAAGAAGTGAAGGACGTCAGCATCTTCGTTGGAGGCCCGCACCCTTTTCAGCGGAACGCTTCGACCATGCGGTTTCGACCAGCCTCGACCCTGAAAATCTTCACGGCTGCGGCCTATTTGGAAAAGATCGGCTGGAATAAAGAGATCCCGCCATTCCTGAAAAGGAGCGTCAACTCGATTGGTGACGACAAACTCGTGCCCGAGCTCGGAGGAGGGGATTTCGAGAAGGGGACGGAAGCCGTCGAAGACTACGTCAACGCCACGATCAAGGCCGCGCTTAAGCGCCGCGGGATCACGATCGAGCTCCGTTCCTGCACCGACGAATACTCACGCGTCGTCGCCAAGAAGAATCCCTATCAAGTGGTCTGCGAGAGCGGCTCCGGAATCGACGGCGCCGTTAGCCGACTCAAAGGCCAGAATCTCGATCGCAGTCTCGTCACCGCCGAAGCGATGCGAGTGTTTCTCGAAGAGCTTCGCCGAAAAGATTACTTCCTGAAGATCCTGCGCTCGCTGCCCTACGCCGGAACCGATGGCACCCTACGCGCCCGAATGAACGACGAAACCGCCGACGGCAAGGTTGCGGCCAAGACAGGTACCCTCGACGGCATCAAGAACATCGCCGGTTATGTGCACGTCATCCAGGATGGCGAGTCGGCTTTCATCCCGTTCGTGATTCTCGTCCGGCACAACCAGAAGAACGTCGCAAAAATCGTGACCTTCTCTGACACGCTCATTAACAAGATGGCTGAAGAGCTCGGGGCGAAGAAGATTCCTTACGATCCGCTCGACTAAACCTGGCGTCTGACTCTATAAATCAGGAATGCCATCCCCAAAGGCGAACGCCAAGTCGCCTCTCTTCGTCATCTTCTCGACGGTCTTCGTAGACCTCGTCGGCTTCGGGATGGTCATTCCGCTGATCGGCCTCTACGGTCGACACTTCGGAGCGAGCGGGGCTGAGCTTTCGATCCTGGGTGCGATCTTCTCGCTGCTTCAATTCTGCTTCACGCCTTTCTGGGGTGCTCTCTCAGACCGCATCGGTCGCCGCCCCGTGATCCTGATCTCGCTCCTCGGATCCACTTTGTCCTATGTCATGTTCGCGCTCGCGCCGAACTTCGGTTGGCTGTTGTTGTCACGCGCGTTTGGCGGACTATTTGCGGCCAATATCAGCGCGGCCCAGGCCTACATTGCCGACATCACCAAGCCTGAAGACCGCGCCAAAGGCATGGGCCTCATCGGGGCTGCATTCGGGATTGGCTTCACGCTCGGGCCACCTTTGGGTGGAATCGCGGCCGCAAAGCTTGGCCTGGCCGCGCCGGGATTGATCGCCGGGGCGATCTGCGGCCTGAACTTCCTGATCGCGATCTTTCGCCTGCCCGAATCGCTGACGCCTGAGCTGCGCGCGCAAGCGGGCAAACGCTCCCTTTCGCCACTTCCGGTCGGCCGGCTCATTCAAGCGGCAAAGCATCCTGAGCTTCTCTATCTATTGATGGCTTGGTTCTTCGTGACCTTCGCCTTCTCCAATATGGAGCAGACCTTCTCACTGCTGTTCCAAGACAAGTTCACGCTCACCACGGAAGACGCCGGGCTCAAGACGGGTCTGATCCTGATGGCAGCTGGAATCATCGGCGCCCTGATCCAGGGAGGCTGGATCCGAAAACTCGTCCCGCGTTACGGCGAACGCCGACTCATACTGATCGGACTAGCTTTGAATGCCGTCGCTCTTCTCGTTTTTCCCATCGGCCCGACCTACGCGACTTACTTTCTGATTTTTCTGCCGATGGCCGTCGGGACGGCGTTCATCAACCCGAGCCTCAATTCGCTCATCTCGCGATCCGCCTCCGCGTCCGAACAAGGCGCGACCCTGGGGCTCTCGCAAGGACTCGGCAGCTTGGCCCGGGCGCTCGGTCCGTTCTGCGGCCTGCTGACTTTCCAATTCCACCGCGCGTTGCCGTATTTCATCGCCGCTGCGGTAGAGATCATCCTCCTGGTCACGGCTTGGTCGCTCTGGCGCGGCTCACTCAAGAAGTCTGCTTGAAGTCGTAGCTCCGCGGCGCTACTCGAGAGCCTATGTCCGACACGATCACCGCATTGGTCTGGCTGCGCCGTGACTTTCGACTCCGGGACCAGACCGCACTCTTTACGGCTTGCCGGGAGCATCCGTCCGTTCTCCCAGTCTTTGTTCTCGATCCCCGCATCCTCAAAGAATTCGCGCCTGGCAAGAAGCCCCACGCCGCCTTCTTTGGTGCGCTCCTCTCCATGCGCGCGGAGTTGCGCGCGAAAGAAAAGGACCTCCTCCTGATCGAAGGCGATCCAAAAAAGCGGATCCCCGAGCTCGCACGTACGCTCCAAGTTCAAGCCGTCCATTGCAGCAAAGACTACGAACCCGAGACCCGCGCGCGCGATGAGGCGGTCCGAAAGGCTCTCGCCCAAGAGGGGATTGGGTTTCAGTCCTATAAGGACACCGTTCTCTTTGAAGAAAGCGAACTGCTGAACGGAAGTGGTGCACCCTACAAAGTATTCACGCCTTACAAGAATGCCGCCTTCGCGCGCTTGGCAAGCGCCCCACCCACGCCACTCGGCCTTCCTCGGATGGCCTCGCTGCTGAACGAAGCGACCGTCAATCGCCTGGCCATCCAGCAGGACAGCGCCAGTCTTTGGAAGAAGGTCGAACGCCTCGTTCAAGAAGGACTCAAAGAGGCCGGCGGCTTGATCCCGGCTACCGGTGAAGACGCCGCGCTCAAAAGGCTCGATCTGTTTATCCGGAAGGCCTTGGCCAGCTACTCCGAGGGTCGCAACCTTCCGGCCATCTCCGGGACCTCGCGCCTCTCCATGGATCTCCGCAGCGGCGCGATCTCGCCCCGTCAGGTGTGGACTCGGATTCAGTCCGAAAAACTCATCTCCCCGCAAGAGCGTTCCGTTTTTCTCTCGGAGCTCTGTTGGCGCGATTTCTTCCACATGGTCGGCTTCCATTTCCCTCACGTGTACTCGGGTAACTACAACGCGAAGTACTCGCGCATCGCGTGGCGGAACGACCGCGCCGAATTCCAAGCCTGGTGCGAGGGCCGAACCGGATATCCGATCGTGGATGCCGGCATGAGGGAGTTGGTCCAAAGCGGCTTCATGCACAACCGCGTGCGAATGATCACGGCGATGTTCCTGACCAAGGATCTTCTGATCGACTGGCGCTGGGGGGAGGAGTTTTTCCGGGGGCACCTGGTGGACGGGGACCTCGCGGTCAACAACGGCAACTGGCAGTGGAGCGCTTCTACCGGCTGCGATGCTCAGCCGTACTTCCGGATTTTCAACCCCACCACTCAGGGGCAGAAGTTCGACCGTGAAGGGGAGTACATCCGGCACTGGGTCCCTGAGCTCGCTCAGGTCCAAGGCAAGGCGATCCATACCCCTCCTATGGGTGACCTCTTTGGAGGGGGGACCCAATACCCGCCCCCGATCGTCGACCACTCCCAGGCCCGAAACCGCTGCCTGCTCGCGTTTAAAGCCACCGATGCCGGATCTTGACCGACTCCTAGCCGTTCCCGGGCGCCGCCACCGAGACATCGATCCGATCTCATGTTAGTGCTTCGCCCATGAAACTCGTGATCCTGAGCACCCTCAGTCTCCTGGCCATCCACCCAGCCCTGGCTTCCGAAACGCCGGCGAAAGTCTGCCCGATCGAAGCTGATGGAGAAAAAGCCTTGGACTGCCCTTGGGCGAGCATCACGCGCACCCTTTTGGCCGAGCCCGTCTCAACCGAAGCGGACGCCGCGCTGAACTTTGCCAAGCACGCTCCGAAGATCGAACGACAGATCGCGAAGGACCAAGCCCGGAAAACGTGGCTCGCTCTGTGGGGAAAAAGCATCAACTACGACGAACTCGCCCGCGGCACGATCGTGGAGCCCGTCATTCTGGATCCCATCCTGGCCCGCGCCGGAGTCGAGCCCCGCAACGAACGCCTCGTGCACGCCGGCATCGAACACACCTACGGCTACCTCTTCTCGGTGCTGAAGACCCCTTACGGGTTTAAGCGCGCTCGCTGGGTAGAAGACGACATCGAAGGCGGCTTCGGTCTTCCGCGCGGAACGCTCGGACCTCAACCCAAGCAAGGAACCCTCTTTGCAAATCTCACTTACTTCACGGGCCGCATCGCTCTCTATGATGTGCCGTCCGCGATGAAGGCCCTTCGCGAAGGTGCCACTCGCGGTGTCTCGAAGGCCGTCACCGGTTTTCGATACGACAGCCTTGAGATCGTGCGCGTAGAAGAAACCCTTCAAAGCCCACGCGCGGTCACCCTGCGCACGGACTTCGTGAAGTTCCCAGTCGCGCGCGAAGGGAAGAAAAACACGCATCTCCTGATCTACTCGATCAAAGACGAATCCGATGCGGCCAATCCCGTGAAGCTCATCACGGCTTTCCCGGTGGAGACCTCGTTTGTGACGAACGGATCCACGCAAGGACTCGGAGACGATGTGGTGGTTCAGACCCGCTACAATGCGCACGTCGAAGGCATCACCGGCGCGAATCCCGCGCTCAAAGGTTCTAAGAAAGTCGTTCAACGCTGAAGATCCGCGGCCGATGGCCGCCGTGACTGAGGAGAAGCCCCGCCCCGAATGGAACCCGTCATCGTCGCCCAGGACATCCGCAGAAGTTTTCGTTCGTCCAAAAAAGAAGAAGGCAAGAACTCCACTTGGAAGTATCTCCTTAAGCCGGAATGGGTCGAGCATCACGCCCTGAAAGGGGTGAGCTTCTCGATCGAGCCCGGCGCGTTCGTCGGATTGATCGGCGCCAACGGCGCCGGTAAGACCACACTCCTCAAAATCTTCTCCGGGCTCATCCCGCCAAGCTCGGGCACCGCCCGCGTGCTCGACCAGGAACCCTTCAAGCGTTCGCTCGATTTCCGGAAGCAGATCTCGCTCGTCATGGGCCAGAAGGCTCAGCTCTGGTGGGATCTTCCCGCCGTCGACGCTTTCGATCTCTTACGTGCGATTTACGAAATCCCAGAGAAGACCTACCGCGATCGCCTCGGGATGCTCGCGGAGCTGCTCGACGTTCAAAAGCTTCTCAATACCCAGATCCGTCGACTGAGTTTGGGTGAGCGGATGAAGATGGAGCTGATCGGCGCTCTTCTTCATTGGCCCAAAGTCGTTTTCCTGGATGAACCCACGATCGGTCTCGACGTGCTTGCCGCGCAGAAGCTCCGCGAATTCCTACGCGAGTTCAACCGTCGCGAGAAGGCGACCATCATCCTCACGAGCCACAACATGGACGACATCACGCGCCTCTGCTCGCGTGTGCTCATCCTTCGGAGTGGCGAGATGCTCTACGACGGTTCGCCTCAGAAGCTGACGCGCGAGGGAGAGAAGCGCCTCCGCGTCCGGCTCCAGGAACAGCCGACCCTCGAGCAGCTCGCGGCGACGACTCAAATTCCGATCGAGCGGATCACGTTCCCCAAACCCGAAGACGCCGACGCCGGCGACGAAGGGGAGGGCACGCTGCCTGCCGCCTACCTCACGGTCAATTCCCAGACCTTAATGCCGACCCTTCAGGCGATCCTCGCGAAGTACACGCCGATTGATCTCGGCATCGAGGAGCAAGGCCTGGAGAACGTGATCAAGCGTCTCTTTCAGGAAGAAGCTTCCGGAATCACGAAACGTCCATGAGCACACTTCGTCTTGGCTGGCGCTGGGCCGCCCTCAGAAATGGATTCCTGGACGCCACCGCCTACCGAGTGGAGTTCCTCATCGAGGTCTTGGGCCAAGCAGTCGTGCCGGTGATCACCCAGCTCGTTCTTTGGTACGCGGTCTTCAAGCTCGGTGGCGCAACCGAGATGGCGGGCCTGAGTTACTCGGACCTCATCCTCTATACGCTGACCAGCATCCTCTTCTCGCAGATCCGCGGCGGGGACCACGACTTCGAACTCGCCGAGATGATCCGTACGGGCACGCTGAGCAACTACTTGCTCCGACCCGCCGGCGCGGTCGAGTTCGTTTACATCCGTGGCTCTGCGCCCAAACTTTTTCTAGCCGGAGTTTGTCTGGTAGTCGGAATGATCGTAGGTGCGATCTTCGGCGGCATTCATCCAGAGCGCATGCCCGCGGCCATGCTCATGGCCTTCATCGGGAACATCATCCACTACCAGATCAGCGCGGCCATCGCGTCGATCGCCTTCTACTGGGAGGAAGCCTACAGCGTCCTCATGGTGAAGAACCTTTTCGTGAGCCTGCTCTCGGGCGAGCTCATTCACCTCGGGATCTTCCCAGAGAAGTGGAAATGGGTCTGGGAGTCCTTCCCTTTCTATCTCTATGTTTTCGGTCCCGTTCAGTACGCGCTCGGCAAATGGACGCATGTCGAGTTCTTCCGGGCCCTCGCTCTCTCGCTCGTTTGGCTCGCTGTCGGCTGGGCACTCGTGCGCATCTCCTGGGGGATCGGAACCCGGCGCTACCTGAGCTTGGGAGGATGAAGACGTGAAGAACTACCCCTCGGTCGCCGCGGCGACCGGACCCGGCTCGCGGATCGCGCTTTACTGGAACGTCTTTAAGGTGAACGTAAAGAACAACTTCGTCCGTGAGGCGGTCTACCGGACCAACTTCATCACGACTGTGATCGTGGACCTCGTGTGGATCGCCGTGCAGTTCTCTCTCTTCACGGTCATCTACGCCAACGTCGAAAGCCTCGGTGGGTGGACTAAACACCAAGTCTTCTTCTTTCTCGGATTCTTCTTCGCGTCGGACGCCCTCTTCTCTACTTTCTTTGCCCGCAACTTCTGGCAGTTCTCCGATCTCGTGAACAAGGGCGAACTCGACATCCTCCTCACCAAACCCGTGCACCCGCTCTTTCTATCGCTGACCCGGTTCATCAGCATGACCGCGTGGTTCAACGTCTTGCTCGGAATCGGCGTGATGATTCGCTACGCCGAACCTGCCGGATTCGAAGGCGGCTGGCGCTGGCTGACCTTGATCCCTTGGCTGGCTTTTGGAACCCTCGCCGCGCTGATGCTGCGATTCGCTTTCTCGGTTTGGATTTTTTGGACCGACCGGAGCTTTGCGATCGCGCGCCTGTACTTCGCTTTCTTCACCCTGGCCGACAAGCCGGACCCGATCTTTCCGATCGTCGTTCGCGCGTTTCTCATGACCGCGCTGCCCTTCGCCTTCATCGGAAGCGTTCCTGCTCGCGCACTTTTGCAAGGACTCGAGCTTCGCGAATACGCGCTGATCACCGGAGTGATGGTTTTCTTCTTCTTCTTCAATCGCCACTTCTGGCGCAAGGGAATGGCCCGGTACCAAAGCGCGAGCAGCTAGCGGTCGCCGCGGCGACCGTTTTGGATAACGTTCGCGTATCACGTTTCTAAAACGCCAGCTTCTTGTCCGGCTCTGGCCGGACGCGTTTCGCGGAGGCGCGCTCCTATACACGACTCGCTCCGCTATTTTGTGGCTCGCCTTTGGCTCGACGGCTCGCGCATCGGTCGCCGCGGCGACCGTTTTGGATAACGTGCGCGTAGCACGTTTCCAAAACGCCTGCTTCTTGTCCGGCTCTGGCCGGACGCGTTTCGCGAAGGCGTGTTCTTCTAACACGCCTCGCTTCACTTCTACTCTTGGCTCGCCTCCGGCTCGCGCATCGGTCGCCGCGGCGACCGATGATGCACCCACATGGCACCCACATGCCTACTTGCCTACCTTCTTCATGCCTGCAGTTACTTTGAACTCTATGCCTCCATGCCTTCCTGCCCGCGCAGTACCGATATTGCTTGCGACAAACAACCAACGCACTAGACTCATCTGCAGCGACCAAGGTCGGTCGCAGCCACCCAAGGAGGGTGATCACAATGGCTTCATTCCGTGAAATCTGTTTCACGCCGGCGGAGTTCGCGACACTCGCGAAACTGAATCGGGACATGGTCCCTCTGCTTGAAAACGGCGGCGTTCTTAAAACCATCAAGAAGCGCGTCGGCAACGTCGATCGCAAAATGATCACGCTCGAGGATATGCAGGAGTACTTCCGCAAGATCCGCGAGTTCGCTGGAACCTCAAGCGGTCGCCACGGCGACCACCTAGGTGAGGGGACTGGCGCCAACGCCGCCGGACCCGCCGTCCCGAGCTCGATGAATGCGCTCGCGGTCGCCGCGGCGACCGGCTTTGTGCCTGTTGACCCGGCGCATAAAGTGCAAATGTTCTATAATGTCAAAGGCGGAACGGGCAAATCCACCCTTACGGCGCAGTACGTCATGCGTGCGGCGATGAACGGATTGAAGGTTCTAGCCATCGATCTCGACGGACAGGGCCACCTGACGCTGAATCTCGACGTCCTCGACTCACACGAGCGTGCCACCGTGTACGACGTCCTGATCAATGACTTGCCCCTAGCGGACGCGATCATGAATGTGGCGCCTGGGCTCGATCTCGTCCCGGCCAATCTTGGTCTTTGCAACATCGAGATCCCGCTCAACCAGAAGACACGCCGTGAGTATCGTCTCGCTGAGGCGATCAAGAAGATCGCGGATCAATATGACCTCATCGTCGCGGACACCAACCCCGCAGCCTCCATCCTCAACGGATCCATGCTGGTCGCATCAGATCTTGTTAATGTGGTTTGCGCCACGAACCCACTCTCGTTTCACGGGATGTCGCTCGTGATGTCGACGATCGAGGAAATGGAACGTGAGTTCAGCCGCCAGCTGGACGTTCGGATCGTGCCCAACATGTACGACAATCGCGAAGTGATCTCGCAAGAAGTGCTCGGCGACCTGCGTTCGCAATTCGAAGGGCAATGCACGCAAGCGGTCGTCAATCGAAGCGCCGACTTGAATGAGGCAACAAAACGGCGCACGACCGTCTGGGGAGTGAATACCAAAGGAACCGCCGCGCTCGACATCAACGCAATGACCGAAGAGCTCCTTTACGGCCCGCCCAGTACGATGCCGAAAAAGGAAGAAGCTCCGATCAACATGCCGTTGACGAGCGTTCCTGTTTCCGCTGAATCCGCACCTATTGAAAACCCTCAGCTCGGAAGCTGAAGTCTCGCTGAAGAGCGAAAGGAAAATCATGGAAGAAACTAAACTCGATCAAGATAATAAATCTGCGCCCGCAGCCTCATCTCCCGCCGTGGCTGACAAGGACAACTCGAAAATCAAGACTCGCCAAGGCAGCGGCTACCTCAAGCAACTCTACTCGACCGCGCGCACGACGGCAGGGTCGACGCACTCTCATCTGAAGAATCTCACGACGTTTCTCGTAAATTTCGTGCCGACCGAAAAGGTGGACGCGTCCGAACTGCAGGTCCGCGTGCATTTCGACGATACTGAGATCCAAGCACTCGCTCACTCGATTAAGGAACACGGCGTATTGCAGCCGATTCTCGTCGTGCAAGACGGCGACCGCTACAAGGTGATTGCCGGGGAGCGCCGCCTTCGCGCGACGAAACTCGCCGGGCTCGACCGAATTCCGGCACGTGTTCTTTCGACAAACGACAAAGCAACGCACGAGATCGCACTTCGCGAAAACCTCGACCGCGTCGACCTCCATCCGCTGGAAGAAGGCGAGGGCTACGTCTCGCTCCTCGAGACGCAGGCCTATACGAGCCACGACTCGATCGCCAAAGCGTTCGGCAAACCAAAATCCCGTATCACCGAATGCATCGGATTTACGCGACTGCCGGATCTGACCAAGCAAGAGCTCATGAAGACCGGCGTTCGCAATCGGGCACTTCTCCGCAATCTTCTAGAAACGCCAGCGGAGCAGCATCTCGAGATCATTCGTGAAGCCACGCTCAAGGAAGAGATCCTAGGCATGCCTGGAGTTGCTGGCGAAGAATCCGTCAGCGGTGCGAAGAAAGTAAGCCCACCTGCGAAGGCGTTCGAATTCCGCAGCGACGCAAAAGGGCTCGTGGTGCCCTCCTTTAAGTGGAAATCAACGGAGGATACCGAGAAGCTCCAAGCCTACTCGGATGCCCTTCGTAAAGTTCAAGAAGCGATCGAAGAGATTCTCACGACTCCGCGAGCCTGAGACGGATTTAAAGCTAGTCTGAGTGTTCCTTTAGCGCCCGCCTGGCACTTGCCTAGCGGGCGCTTTCTTTTTCTTCACGCGCCGTCTAGGCCCCATAGCCAGAAGCTCTCATCGTCCAGAAAATCCGCGTACGCCGCGTCGAGCGGCTGCGCGAGACAGAGAGGATCATAAAGCATTTTCCCGACTGGGACCTTTAGTCGCATGAGCTCCTGAAATGGCCCCAAGAGCTGATATTTGCCCGCTTCGCGACGCTCGATTTCACCAAAAAGAGATCTTAGTGCGTCGGCATCGCCGCCCCAGTCATGCACGAAACCCGCTAGATCAATACCGCGATCCGCAGCGGCGAAAGCCAAGAGTCGACCGGTGGAATCTTTCACGCCGAACCACCGTGTACGCAGGTGATTTTTTAGCCAGCGGTCGGACGAAGCTTCAGGAATGAATCCCTGCGAGCGCGTCCTCATCAACGCGGGGATCGAGGAATTCCACTCCTCAGAAAATGAGAATGCAGACTGCATCCGACCGAATTCGAGATCTGCGATCGGCGCGTGAAATTGCTTTCCAGCGGGCAGAAATCCAAGCCTTGCGTAGAATTCGACCTCGGACCCGAAGAGCACCACCACTTGCGTGCTTCGCGCGCGCGCTTGCGATAGGAGTTCTTCGATCAGGCCGGACGCATGCCCTTTGCCTCGCTCACTCAGCACAGTCGCGACGCCGCCGATGACGCCCACCGAAACCGGCCCCAAAGATGATTTCAGCTTTGCGAAGCGAATTGCGGCACTAGCCAAAAGCCGCGAACCATCGACGATACCGAGACGAATCGTGTCCGCTCCTGAGTCCGACCGCCAGACCGGAAAGTCGCCGAGATAGCCCGATGAAGTCCCGGTACCGAAACTCTCAGATACCAGGCGATCGAAGCGATCATCCCATTCACTGTTGAGTGAGAGGCTCTTCATACTCCTTGAGTATAGCCCGAGCGAAGTACGTGGCGACACACCCCTGGTCAGAACTTCCTCAAGAGATGCCGACGTTTTGACGATAAGCCCTTATCAGGAGGACTTCCCTTGTCCAAAAAGAACAAATTCGACCTTACGAAGCTCGTACATGACGGCTCCCTCAAGGATGGTCAAACGATCTTCTTCGTCAGCGACCCAGCCAAGAGCGCCAAGATCACGAAGCAGCCCAATGGCGAATACAAACTCACGGTCGGCAAGGGCGAGACCGTCACGCTGCATGCATACGCCCAGACCTGCCTCGGCCAAGAGCCGCCGGATCACGCCTCGCGCTGGTTCCGTACGGATGCCGGAAAGACTCTCTACGAGATCTGGCATCAGAACGACGTGGCCTACGCCGCCTAATTTTTACCCGCATCCACAACCACACCGCGATTAAAACCGCGACGGATGCGCCCACTCCGCTGTGAAGCGTCGGTGGAAAAGAAAGAGCCCGATCGGGAAACCGATCGGGCTCTTCTCTTTTTTACCCTTGGAAGAAGAAATCAGCGCCGGATCTCGCTCCAGTAGCGTGGATGATCCAGCGTGCTTGCACGAAGCAAAGAGCCCCAGTCGAGCTGAGGGTCCTTGCGGCGGTAGTACTGGCACGCCTTGAGGGATAGCGCGAGATTCGGCGCTTTGCCTTTTCCGACGCCAGGCTCCACGGCATCGGTGGAGATCTTCCAATCGCGCTCGAACATTCGCTCCGCCTCTTTAGGCACTTTGCCTCCCCAAATCTCCAGATTGGTCTCCGTCACATCATTGAAGCCGCCCCAGGTCCAATTCGTGGATCCGGCATTGAACTTCTCGCCATCGACGATTACCGACTTCATATGAGCAAGAATGTACGTCCGCTCTCCGCCCAGTTGAACCACCGGGAAGATTCTCACTTTGACCACCCGATCAGTCGGGAGGCCTAGCTGTTTCAGCTTCTTCACGTCACGCGCGTTTTGAGAGAGCGTGTACTTGACGAAACAGGCGTTGAGCACCAGCTTCGGAGTAGCACCCTTTTTCAGTCGCTCGAAAGTCGGAGTCGTCTCCATCACGTGCGCTGCAGAAGTGTCGTTCGGATCCAGAATGATTCGCACATCGACGCCTTGACGGGCTTTCTGGCGAAGAATCGTCATGATTTCTGGCTGAACGCCCATCTCGTGCATTTGGATGTGAATGCTTTTCTCGGCGCTTTGCAACAGATCGATCAAAGAGCGCAGAACCGTCTTACGACCGATGCCCGTACCGACCATACGTACGTAAGGTTTTTCGTTTTCGGACGGAACGACCGTCGGGTGCGGCGTGCTCGCGTCGATCTTCACGTATTGATTTCGCAACGGCGCCTCGGGAACGCGTGCGTTACGCCAGTCAAAGTCGAATTGCATCGCGAGGTCTTTCACCACCGGTCCACTCACCTTCATAACGAGGTCGTGGTATTTGACGAAAGAAGGCGAAAGGTTAGTGGAACCGACGACTGCCGCTGAGCGGTCCGTATCCGCGTCCACGATCACGAACTTTTGGTGATCCATCCCTACGAAGTCAGACCCGGCATTGATGGGAGCCTTCGTGGCGAACTGGAGCGGTATCCCTTCCGCGCGAATTCTCGCGACCGCAGCTTTGCCCGGATCAGACACAAGTGGGCGCCCGCCCATGCGAGGGTCGAGCATGATGCGCACGTCGAGGCCCTGACGCTTCTTTTCGCCCATGATCTTGACGAGTTCTTCGGCAACTTCACCGCCGAAGATATAGAAGGCCACGCGGATGTCCTTCGTCGCATTGCGCGCGATCTCCAACATTGGCGCATAGGCATCACGGTCATAATAGATGCTCGCGTCGTTCTTCGAGAACATTGGCGCGCGCAACCTCGGTTGGTTCGGAGCATCTGGCTCCACCGCCATCGCATGGTTTATTCCCGCAAACGCGATCGACGCGAATGCCATTCCCAGTAGGCCTCTTTGCAAACGGTTCATCTGACATCTCCCAGTGAACAACGATCGCATAGGCCGCGAGAGCGCTGAATCGGTATCTCCCTGACGGTCACGAGAGCGTCAGCGGATTGGCGCATTCTCTTGGATCCAACCGCACCACACGGCCTCATTTTTTTTCTCAAGGTCCTGGGTGACACACCGATAGGTCCTATGAAGGCAGAGGAACCGAGCCAGGAGGCACGGGGAAACTACCGGACGAAGTAGAAGTGAAGACCCCATTTGGCCATGGAAAGGCCGAAATCACCTTCAGGAGGAAGGTATGGGACTAAGAATCAACACAAACGTTCCAGCCCTCGTTGCTCAACGCAACTTGAAGATGACGCGCGGATCTTTGGATCGCTCACTGGAGCGCCTCAGCTCCGGATCGCGCATCAATCACGCCGGCGACGACGCCGCGGGTCTGGCCATCTCCGAGAGCATGAAAGCCCAGCTCCGGGGCATGCAACAAGCTGAGCGAAATTCTCAAGACGGCATCTCCGTCGTCCAGATCGCCGAAGGCGCTCTCACCGAAGTTTCCAACATCCTCATTCGCCTGCGCGAGCTAGGGGTCCAAGCGGCTTCCGATACCGTGGGTCAGGTCGAACGCAAATTCATCGATGTCGAATTCCAGCAGCTCTTGTCTGAGATCGAGCGGATCTCCCAGAGCACGGAATACAACGGCGTCCCTCTCTTGAATGGAAGCACTCACGCCTTCGAAGTCCAGATCGGGGTAAAAAACAACCCGACCGTTGACCGCGTCAGGCTCTTTGACTCGGGTGCAGCCGACATCAACGTGGTCACGCTGGGACTCAATCTCGCGAGTGTTGCCGACAAAGCGAGCGCGCAAAACGTGCTGGCCTCCGTCGACAAAGCGATCGGCCAGGTCACTTCGATCCGCGCGGAGTTCGGCGCCATGCAGAACCGACTCCAGAGCATCATCGCTAACCTACAAATTTCCCGCGAGAACTTGTCCGCGGCGAACTCCCGAATTCGCGACGCCGATATGGCGGAGGAAGTCACGGAGCTCACCAAGAACCAGATTCTCATGCAGTCCGGGGTCTCAGTCCTCGGACAGGCCAACTCAACGATCAAAAGCGCCCTCGGATTACTCGGCGGCGGAGGGGGCATGGGATGAAGATTTAACTCCGGTTTTTGACCCCAAAAGCAAGGCGCTAGCCTGAGCTTGTTTCCTGGATACGGGATTCGTCCGTCCTCGCACGGCCAAGATGGCACGGCGGGGACGGGCAACCCCGGTACCCACGAAAACCGGAAATCCACGGGTCCGTAAATCCGCCGCAGCGATGCGCGGGCGCGCCCGTGAAAAACAGATTTGCTTCCGACTCATGGTGAGTCGGAGGTGAAAAGCCGCAGTCGCGGACAAGGGAGTCATCCCTTGCGAGCGGGTGAGGCACAACGCGCACGATGGGCGAAACCCATAGGCCTACGTGCGTAAAACTAAGTCAGCACGGATGCTGGCCGTTCCTAGGGATAGGACGGAAATCAAGGAGGAATTCGGTATGAACGGAGGCTAAACGTTATGGGACTTCGAATTGCTACTAATACAACTGCGTTAAATGCGCAGCGACAGATGTCGATCACTCGAGCCAATCTCGACAAGAGCCTTGAGCGCTTGGCGAGCGGAAGCCGAATCAACCACGCGGGCGACGATGCCGCAGGACTCGCGATCTCGGAAAACCTCCGGGCTCAGATCCGCGGAATTCGACAAGCGCGCAGGAACGGCCAGGACGGGGTTTCCCTGATCCAGGTCTCGGAAGGCGGCCTGAACGAGATCTCCAACATCCTCATCCGGATGCGAGAGCTCGCGATCCAAGCGGCTTCCGATACGGTGGGTGACGTCGAACGACAGTTCACGGACCGCGAATTCCAGTCGCTCAAGCAAGAGATCGACCGGATCGCCAACGTAACCGAGTTCAACGGGACTCCGCTCCTGAACGGTAAGGCAGGGATCTTCGAGATCCAGGTAGGCACGCACAACAACCCGATCTTGGACCGCGTCGTATACAACGGCGAACGATCGGACGCCTCTCTGGATGCGATGAAGCTGGGCGGTGAATCTACCGCCACGAAGCAAGGCTCCCAGCTGACCCTGGCCGTGATCGACGACGCTCTGATTCGGGTTAACAGCATTCGCGCCGACTTGGGCGCCATGCAGAACCGGCTTCAGTCGACGATCTCGAACCTTCAGATCAGCGAAGAGAACCTCGCAGCTGCGAACAGTCGGATTCGCGATACGGACATCGCCGAAGAGGTGTCCGAGATGACCAAGCAGAACATCCTCATGCAAGCGGGGATCTCGGTTCTGGGTCAGGCGAACCAGACGAACGCCTCCGCGATCAAGCTCCTCGGCTAAGGCCAAAGCGAGATCGCGCCCAGGTGAACGCAGAAAGGTCAGATAGGTGAACTGTGGATCAACGCGAAAATGACTCAGATCAGGCGGGGAGGGGCGTGCGCGCCCTTCGAGGAACGACGCCCTCCCCATCTGACGAGCCACTCTCGCCGAGGATCTGCGACCCAGCCTAGCCGAAAGTCCTAGCTTCAGGGATGGAGCGAGGGAGACGGCGAAGGAGTGACCAACGAGCGTGATCTTGGGTTAG
>JBEIOW010000563.1:0-1815 GCA_040377385.1 Bacteriovoracaceae bacterium
ATTGCTTGCGAACTCGTCCCGGTCAGCCTGCTCGATGGTGAGAGCGAATCCCCCGAACACCTCGCGCGCCATCCCCTCGGCTATGTTCCGGTGCTCGAAAACCTGGACGCCACTGATCCTTCGAATCGTTACCTCACCGAATCCATCGCGATTCTGGAGTGGCTGGAAGAAACTCACTCCGCCTCGCCTCTGCTCCCGCGCGATCCTTGGGCACGAGCGCAGTGCCGTGCGTTGGTGGAGACGATCAATGCCGATACGCAGCCGATTCAAAATCTTTCCGTTCAGCTGAAGGTTTCCGAGAACCCCGCCGAGCGGACCGCCTGGGCCCGTCACTGGAACCTCGTCGGACTCGAGGCGTACGAGAAGCTCTGCGCGCGAAGCTCCGGACGTTTTTCGGTCGGAGACGAGTTTACGCTCGCCGACCTCTGTCTCGTTCCTCAGGTCTACGCGGCGGCTCGAAATCAGGTGACGCTCGAAGCCTTCCCTCGCCTCGCCCGCATCGTCGAAGCCGCGAGAGCGCTTCCTTCGCACGCGGCAAGCGAGCCGGAGCGTTACCGGCCGGCTGGATTCGTCGGGTGAAGCGGCTGAGCGAATTCGATGTCCGCGTGATGCGAGCCGTGGCCCTGCGACGGAAGCCCGCGTTCACCGCTTTTCTGAGAATCTTAACCCGCACTGGCAACGGCGTGACCTACTGGATCGTCGCCGGCACCTTGCTGTTGCTCTCCTACGCGCAGGTTTTCATCCTCCCTCGTCAATACGGACTGCTCCGCGCGATGCTCTGTGCGCTCATTGCTTTTGGATTGGGGCGCTATCTCAAAAAATGGGCAGCGCGAAAGCGCCCGTTTCAATCGATGGAAGACTCAAGCCCCCTCATCGGGACCCCGCTTGACGATTCTTTTCCTTCGTCCCACACGGCTTGAGCCTGCGCGCTCTTCGTCGGGCTGCTTTGGCTGGGACACCCGTTCGCGCCGTTCTTCGGAGTTTGGGCGGCGCTCGTCAGCTTCTCGCGCATTTACCTGGGAGTGCACTATCCGACGGATCTCGCCGGAGGGGCGGTCTTGGGGCTGATCTGCGGGACCCTTGTCCTACCGATCGATCATTTCTTCCAAATCTGGTTTGGGACTGCGCCTTAACCGAGTTTAAGGAAGAACATTCTCCGAAGGCAGCTCCTCTTCGCTCGAGGCCATCTCATTCCACATCCGCTCATACTGGGTGCGGAACTTTGCGACTACCGACGGGATTGAGATCAAATAGAAGTTCTCGAAGTTTTTCGAGAACGCTGCACTCGTCAGATTGCCCGCCCCCGTAAACACGGCGCGGTCACCGAAGATGAGAAACTTGTTGTGGTGCAGGAGCCCCGCCTGTTGATTGGTCTCCATGAACTTGGTCTCGGCGCCCGCGCGCACGAGCGACTGAAGGTTGCGGTACTCAGCCGGCTCGTAACTGCTGATCTGCTCGCCGCGAGCGCCCACCCAGTAGGTGTCGTCGTCCGTGATGATCCGCACCTTGGCGGATGAGCGACGATCCTTGAGCTTGCGGTCCAATGCGGTCAACAGACGGCGCCACGAAAACCGGTGCGCGGCAATATCGACCTGATCCACCGAACGGAGCATTTTTTCCACGGCGTTGCCGGCGCGATCGCCTTCGCCCGGAACAAAAAACGTCTGGACGTCCTCTTCGGGTTCGGCCCGAATTTTAGTGCGGCAGCTTTGGATGTGGTTCGCGTACTCGTCGCGGTTCTTGGCGTGAGCGATCATCCCTTCGATCAAGCACAGGTGCGCTTGAACAAAGTAGGATTTGGCCGAGGCCGTGATG
>JBEIOW010000380.1:0-3001 GCA_040377385.1 Bacteriovoracaceae bacterium
CGCGGAGATAAAACAAGGCAGGATCGCAAACGAGTTCGATCGTCCCCGCGTGAGTACCTCCAGACCGAAGACCGCTCCCGCAAAAGGCGTTCCGAAGACGGAAGCAAATCCCGCACTCATGCCGCAGAGGAGAAGCGTGCGCCGGCTTCCGGCCTTGAGCCCGAGAGGACCACTGAGGCGGTCTGCGAGCGACGCGCCGATCTGGACGGCCGTCCCTTCTCGCCCGGCAGAGCCACCGAGGAGATGGGTGACGATCGTTCCGAAAAATATGAAGGGAGCCATACGAGCAGGAAGAACGTTCCGCGGATCATGGACTTCATCGATGATCAAAGCGCTGCCGGCCTCGACCGACCGACCGCGAGAATGACCGTAAAAGTGATAGAGCCAGCCGATCGCGAATCCGCCGATCGGCAAAAGCGCAATGATCCACGGATGCGTCTCCCGAAACAGAGTGACTTGATCGAGCGAGTGGAGAAAAAGCGCCGAAGCGGTTCCAGCCATCGCGCCAATCCAAGCCAGCGCGATCGACCACCGCTTCAGACTTTTAAGGATAGCCCACCGACTCGTCATCTCCGCCCTTAGGTCGGGATCTCCGAGCTTGCTCGTTTCACGATCAAGGTCAGCTGCTCGCCTTCCATCATCGCTCCTGGCAAAACAATGCCAGTCCGCGTGCGACTTCCGGGAATCACCTTCTCGATTCGAAGCGAACCCTCCGCCAATCCTTCGACGACCAGCTCGCTATACTCTGCGCGCACTTCCGGCCAATCTTGGTCCAGGTACGCGGAAACGCGGATCTGATCGGACAGGCTTTCCTTCAGGTAGGCGAAGGTAGCTTCCTGCACGTTAGCCGTGAGGTCCTCAGGGCCGTCAATTCCCAACCGCGAGCGAATCTGAATTTTGGGCATAGAGCCTCATCCTACCACGACCGAAGGTGGGCAAGGAATTCACACGGAGAATCCGGTTCACAGTGTGGCAAAACGACCCTAAAATTAGGGTGAATGATCTGCTAACCGCCTCAAGGGAGAATCACGGATGAACCTGCAAAAAAATCTATGGAACGGTCGGCTATTGCTGGCGGTCGGAGTCCTAATCCTCACCTCCGCGCCCGCGCTCGCCAAAGATGGCGGCGGGACCTACATCGCCGCCACCTACGGTGTCGCTACGTCCTCTTCCGCCGTAACGATGTTTGATGGATTGAGCGGCAAAGTGATGGGAGCGCAGCTAGGCACTCACCTCGGCTCGTCATTTGCGCTTGAGCTGACGTTCCGCAATACGACGTTTGAGAGTTCCAGCACCACGCTCGACTTCTCGTCGCTCAACCTCGGCACCGCTACCGTTGCCTCTGAGCTGAAAGCCACCGTCATCGGATTGGGTGGTCGCCTCTTCTTCCTAAAGTACCTCAACGTGACTTTCGGAATAGGCTACAGCACGGTTGACCCTCAAATTTCTACGACGGCAACGGATCCCACCGTAGCTGCGGCGGTCGCCGCCAGCACCGGCGACACCAAGGGAAGCGGCCTCGGCATGCTCTACGGCGTCGGCGCTCAGCTACCTCTCGGCAAGCTCGAAATCACCGCCGATTACATCATCAACAACTTCGCAGGTGATGCCTCCAGCAAAGAAATTTCTGGCGGATTGCGACTTCGTTTCTGAACTTAGGACTGAGGTCACTGCGCGAGGAAGTAACTCTGGAGCTGCCCAATCGTGCGATCCATCGCAGCTGAGGAGTTCCCGAACAGCTTGGCGGAGCGGAATGAGCCGGCGAAGCACCACCGCTTCTTCTGCTGATAACACTCCTTCACGACTTCCTGCTGCGCAGTGACCAGATAGCCGATGAGGGGATTCCGCATCAGCCAAGATCGCTTCACTCGGCCCTTGCTCGATACGATCGCGCGGTGCGTGCCGGTACCGGCCGGATAGCCCGCGAGCGTCGCCGACCACTCCAGCAGCTGACGTTCCGTGACCTGTGGGCTGAGCTCCGCGATCGTCGCGCGCGTCTTGGCGGCGTAGAATGCGGCAGAATAATTCATCACCTGCCCGGCCGCGACGCCGGCTTGCCAGATGTTGGTGCCGCAGTTGTAGAGCGGCTGCTTCGTGCGATAAGTGTCTTCGCCATTCTCGTGGCAGTTGGCGTAGCCGAACAGCTTCTTCCCTTCAAAGCCCATCACCCCTTCGCGGAGCGACCACCAGGAGACTTGGGCCGCGAGCAGTGCTCGCGTTTCGGGCGTGCCCGGAAGAAAGGGAACCACGCAGTTCTTGATCCAGCGCAGGTTGGTTGCCTCGGACGTACTGAGCTTGCCGCGATTGAGCGTCTTGAGCGCTCCGCCTTGGCTCGCCGGGAGCGACGCTCCCGAATAGCAGTCCTTCAGAATCGACCGGAGCGCGCTCGGATCGCCCGCCTGGGCAGCCTGCGCCCCCATCAAACCGAGGACGAGTCCAGTCACAGCCCCAATCGACTTTAGCGACGCTCCCCGGCTTTGAATCATGACTGTTCCCCCTGAAGGATAGAGGCTTACCTCAAATCGTAACGCACAGCATTATCTATTTTCAGCCCTGATTCTCCCCAGAAATTCCGGGCGAAAAGCGAAGGGCCCGCATCCCTTCCGGAATGCGAGCCCCTGCATGTTTTCTAGGCTCTTCTGAGCCACATGGACTAACCCATTACTGGGTCGTGATCAGAACCGAGCGAGACGCGGCGTCGTAGACGACGATCGAATCCAGCGATTCCGCCGCGAAACGGAGCGGGATGTAGACCGAGCCGCCAATATTGGTCGGCTCGACGTCGATCGTGATCGCTTGGCCGTTTCTTGAAGCGAGCTTCGAGCCCACCTGCATCTCGACCGACTTTCCACGGTACTGAGCGAAGATCCGCTGATCCGGCGCCGAGTAGCTCACCGTCGCGCCGAGCGCTTCGAAGAGTGAACGGATCGGAACGAGGATACTGCCGCGAAGCGTATAGGTCTTCGCGCTCGCGAGGCGAACCCCGTTCACGAGAATCTTC
>JBEIOW010000158.1:0-5412 GCA_040377385.1 Bacteriovoracaceae bacterium
AGCAGCGCCATGACCACTCCTCCCCGGTAATGCTTGTCGACGCAAGCCCGCCCGAGCTCGAGTTTCGTTCCCGGTAGTGCGAGAAACTCGCTGAGATCAAACTCCTCAGAAGAATAGAACCGGTCCGTGTAGCGCGAGCAAAGCAGCCGATAGGTGCCGACCAGGCGCTCCTTATCCGAAAGATCTTGAATGATGAGGTGATCGCATTCGAAGTCAAAACGATCGACATCCAGGCCCCTCGGTAGCCAAGCGCCGCGGTACTCGCGGTGGAAGATCTGGTAACGGAGCTTGAGAACCCGATCGAGCTCCTCCGCGCTAGCGACCGTCTTGATCCGGTAACTGCCGACTTCGGTTTCGAATTTCACCTTCGGGGCGAAACCCGTCTTTCGAAGTCCTCTCAATCGAGCCATTAACCGCCATTCCGCCGGCATTTGAATCATATGCCGACCATTTTCACTTTTTCGGGATCACGCCGATGTCAGGAAAAGGTCAGGTTCACACCCTGACCCGATCTTTACCCGTTCTATCATCATAGTGTGGGCCCGACTCGCTTCCAAACGGACAAAAAACGGCGAACATCGAGCTGAAAAGGTCCGCGTTCAGTCGAATTCGAGCGAGTGCCGCCCAACTCGGAGAACTGGCCATAGTCGAAAAATCCGCGAGGCTCGATGATGCGTTTTGCGCAGGGGGCGGGCAGGAACCGAAGCGGTGCATTCACATCGGATCCAACGGCCAGAGACTCCGCGCCTACCCGGCTTGCGATCTCTCCCGCCTGCTCCCAGAAGGCATCGATTCCTCCCTCGCAAGGAGAGTCTTTAACGGGCGTCATGCCGGTGATGTCTTCGCTCGGAATCACACCCGCGATCCCGCCGCTTGATTTCACGGCTGATAGGAGTGCCACCGTCACCCCTCGCTCCGCACGGTAGTGTTGTCGAAGCATCGTGTGACTCACCAAAATCGGCTGACCGCGCTCGCGAAGCATGGGCAGCACGTCAGCGACCAAAGCGTCAGACGCGTGCGCCAGATCAATCCATACACCCCGCCGAAGAAGCGCTTCGATCAAGCGACGACCCTCCGGACGCAGTCCTAGTGGATTTCGTCGAACGTGCTCCTCCGGAACACCCGGTGCACCGCCGACTCGAGACCGAAGCCACGCCAAAGGATTGGCTAGAAATCCCAGTGCGCTCGGCATGAGTGATGCCCCGCCGATCGAATCATCGATAAAATGAACCGGAGTCACGATCCGGATCCCTTCGCCGTCAACGAACTCCTTCAAGTCCTCTTCAGACTCCAGAACACCGCTTGCGCCTTCGAGCGAGAGGATCAGCGCACGTTTTCCTTTTTCGAGAACTGCCTCTAATTCCAGGGGCGAGCGGACCAGAGCCCAATCCGGATGCTTCTGCACGAAAGCGCGCGCCGTCGCGATTTGTCTCCGGATGGATTCGCGCTGCGAGCCTTTGAAAAGTGGATGCGAATATAGGGCGACGACCACCAGGCCAAAACCCGACTTCTCCAGACTGGCTTCGTTGACCCGCGATCGGAGCCGGTCCTTCCAGGATTCGGCCCGGATGGGCCCGGTAAAGCTTCCCAAAACGTCCCATCCGGCGCCTTCATGCATGAAAAGATGCGCGTGGAGATCGATCGGCGCCGAGGACGCGCCGCGCGCTGAAAACGCAACGAACAGGCTCAGCACAAATGGCAGATAGACGAAGGGTTTCAATCGCTTTTAGTTTATCATGGGGTTCCATGAAACGAGCGACTTCCTCTTCCGATGCGATGCGGTCCGAGAACGAGTTCGGCGCCCACAACTACCACCCCCTCGAGGTGGTCCTGAGCCGTGGCGAAGGGATCCATCTCTGGAGCCCGGAGGGTGTGCGCTACATGGATTTTCTCTCGGCCTATTCGGCCGTCAATCAGGGGCATTGCCACCCGAAGATCATTAGTGCGCTCGTGGAACAGGCCAAGCTGCTTACCCTGACCTCCAGGGCGTTCTACAACGACGTACTCGGCCCCTATTGCGAATTCATCACGCGGTACTTCGGCTACGAACGCGTCCTCACGATGAACACCGGTGTCGAAGGAGTCGAGACCGCGTTCAAACTCTGCCGCAAATGGGCCTACCAAAAAAAGAAACTCCCCGAGGGACAGGCAAAGATCCTCGTCTGCCGTGACAACTTTCACGGTCGCTCGATGATGGCCATCTCGGCGTCGACGAGCACGGACTCCCGGAATGAGTTCGGCCCGTATCTTCCTGGCATCGTGCAGATTCCCTTCAACGACCTTACGGCTCTGGAAACAGCGCTCAAGGATCCGAACGTTGCCGGACTGCTGGTGGAACCGATCCAGGGTGAAGCCGGCATCGTGGTCCCGACCGACGGCTACCTCCGTGGCGCTGCGGCCCTCTGCAAGAAGGCAGGCGTACTTTTCATCGCCGACGAGATTCAGACGGGCATTGGCCGCACGGGCAAGCTCCTCGCCTGCGATCACGAAAGCGTCAAACCCGATATTCTCATTCTCGGCAAAGCCCTTAGCGGAGGAGTCCTCCCCGTCTCCGCCGTGCTTTCCAGCAGTGAAATCATGCTTTGTATTCGCCCTGGGGAGCACGGATCGACCTTTGGAGGAAATCCTCTTGCCTGCCAGGTCGCCATTGCCGCACTCGAAGTCGTGCGCGATGAGAAGCTTTCCGAAAATGCGGCAAAAATGGGGCAGCTCTTCCGAGCAAAACTCAGTGAAATCCGAAGCCCGCGAATCGAATTTGTCCGCGGCAAAGGCCTCCTAAATGCGCTGGGCCTCAAACCGATCGGTGGAAAGACCGGGATGGACCTCTGTCTCAAGCTTCGAGATCACGGTCTGCTCGCAAAACCGACCCGCGAAAACATCATTCGCTTTGCCCCGCCGCTCATCATCAGCGAGGCGCAAATCGTTGAAGGCGCAGAAATCATCCGCAAGTGCGTGGAGCAGCTCGACCCATGAATCCTGATCTCTCGTTTCTGCAGCAGCTCGTCACTATCCACTCCGGATCCGCTAACGCTCGCGGCGTGACACGAGTGCAGGAACTCTTAGCCACGCGGCTCCGCGGACTGGGATTTGAGATCGAGCTTCTCACCAACCCGGACCCCACCCAGGTCTCGGGACCGATGCTCATCGGAAAGCTCCTCGGTGAGAAGCCCGGCTACATCGACTTGGTCACTCACGCTGATACCGTCGAAGAAGGGATGGACGAATCCTCTCCCTTTCGTCTCGAAGACGGCGGACGAATCGCTGTAGGACCTGGCGCCCTCGACGACAAGGGGGCCCAAGTGATGACCTTGCAAGCGCTGGAGCGATATCTGGCCTCGCTCGGCGGAAAGCGTCCGCCCCTCGGCCTCCGCTGGATCTCGTCCCCCAGTGAAGAACTCGGCTCTCCCGGCTTTCATGCCTTGCTCGCTGAGCTCGGACGCGAGTCCCGCCTGGTTCTCGGATTTGAACCAGCGCTGGAACAGGGATCGATCATCAACGCGCGGAGAGGAAACCGCTGGTACCGAGTACGCGTGCAAGGCCGCGGCGGGCACTCTGGGCGCGCTCATCGGCACGGGGTCAATGCGGCGCTGGATCTCTGTTCCAAACTCGAGCGGGCTTCTCGCCTGACGGACTACGGCAAAGACACCTCTGTCAGCATCGGCGGAATCCGCACGGCAACCGACGCCTATAACGTGATTTGCGCCCAGGCCGAAGCGAAGATTGACACCCGCTTCTCCAGCTTTGCGGATCGCGACGCACTCGACGCCGAACTTCGCCGCATCCTGCTTGAACCCGCAGTGAAGAGTGAAGAAGACGGTGCCGTGACCCAGACGACGATCGAATTGGCCGACGATTGCCCTCCATTTGAGGTCAATCCGGCCACCGCCGTTTGGTCGGACCAATACCGCGCGATCCTGAGTCGCTTGGAAGGAACTCCCATTTCAGCGCGCGGCTCCGGGGGGGCGGCGGATTGCTGCTACATGAATCGGCCGGGTTTGATCATCATCGACGGTCTCGGACCGCGCGGCGGAAGAATGCACGAGCGCGAAGAGTTCGTGGAAATCGCCTCGATTTCATCGCGCGCGCTAGCGCTTGCGGAGTTTCTCGTCGCGGCCTTGCCTAAACTCGCCGCAGAAACAGCCTGATCATGCAAAAAGATATCGATCATCTCCGCGCCTACACGAAGTTCCTCGACCGCGAGCAGTCCAAGATGAAGCCCGCGAAGTATGAGTTTCATGAGCAGCCCTTTGATCGACTCCTGCTGACCACCAGTCCACTCTATCGCAAAAGCCGACAGCACTACCTCGGACTTGCGGGTGCTCAGGCATTTCCAACTTTTCAGTCCGCCCCTCGCGCTCTCTCATCGGATAAGCTGCTCTCACCGGTCATTCACTACAGTCCGATCGAAAGCGAATACATTTGGGTCGCTCGCGCCGAGAATCGCTTTCAAAAGAAGAGGGAGAACGACGACGCCCTCGTATCTCTTCGAAACTGCGTCACCAATGTTTTTCACGAACAGAACCATCGCCTGCTCTGGCACTACTTACCGCCCGCGCCCGCAAAATCTGCGGAACTTCGTCGCTACCTCAATTTCGCCGAATCGCTGGTCATCGCGATGGACATGGCGCAAGCCGACGAGCTCGGTCCCTGGATGGCGGAAAAACTCCATCGCGTCGGGGTCGCCTACGATCTCGGCTCTACCCTGCGACAAGAAGGGCTCAGCCGGCGTCACTACCGGAATTATCTGCATGCCGCCCAGGACGCCACCTACCTACTGCTGGAGCTCTATGAGCCCAAGAAGATCATCCAAGCACTGAAATGGATTTACCCCATGATGGAGATGTTCGCCGAACGCGCCGCACGCCGCGCGATCACGCTCGATCACGCGTTCGTCACGAATACGAATCTCATGTGGCAGCGCAAGCACTCGCGAATCATCCACAAAACCCTCGGAGGAAAAGCGCCGCTCGTCCTTGCGCGCGACCCTTTCGACAACCGTCAGCAATACCTCTTCTGCGAGAAGTGGCTTGATCTTTGGAAGCTCTAAGGTCGGAGTTCAGGAGCGGGCTTAAGCTCTTGGGCTTCCGCCGTATTCGCAGACGACTCGTCTAGCTGAAGGCGCTGCAAGATGGAGAGCCGCTCGTTGATGTCGTCCTTCTCCAGAAGCAGCTGACGCGCATCAGGATCACGCACCACATGCGTTGCCAGAAATTCGACGATACGCGCGGGCGAATTCAGACCCGATGCCAGCATCTCACGGTGCCGTGCTTCCTTGACGTTTGTTTCCAACCATCGATCCAAGTGCCGTCGATAGCGATTGAGACGAAAGCGATTCCGCTCGCTGATCTCCGCGACATCCGCGAGAACCCGCGCATCGCAGATCAGGTAGGGTTCGCGCTGGATGATACGTCC
>JBEIOW010000338.1:0-3384 GCA_040377385.1 Bacteriovoracaceae bacterium
CCGACAAACGCTCGTACTAGCAGTGAGTCTTCCTGGAGGTCAGCGAGATACGCGGGATTACAGACGGTCCCGTCGGGCATGACGTCGCGACTGTAACAGAGGTCGCCCAATGCGCGAGATCCGAGCGTCAGTTCTTCGGTCTGGAATCGGTCTGGAAGCGAGCTGAAAGCAGAATCCGTCGGGATGGCGTGCGCGGGTAACGCGGAGCCGAGGAGAAGCGCACAAAGAATCACGGTATATGCGGACTTGTGGGTTAGCGCTCGCATTGGAGGGCCTCGCGGATCTCTTTTTTCAGTTTCGATGCGCCGACGCCGCCGGATAGCTGCGTGTCTCCAGAGTCATCCATTTCCTGAATGGCTTGCGTGACGCCAAGGACCCGGGCCTGGAGGGCGGGAAAGAGAGCGTTTTTGTTCCGGAGCGCGCCGTCGAGGTCGATGACGGACTTCTGAATCATCATGCTTACCCAGCGGAGGTCCTTGAGCAGTGCACGGGTGTCGGCCTCGCAGAGCCAATCGCGTGTACCGAAGCGGGGATCGGTGAGCACGCGCTCGGACAGAAGCGTTTTCAGATAAACGACACGGATAAAAACTCGGTAAATACGAAGGTCTTTGGCGTCGCCCGAGGCTTCAAGCAGGCGAAGCGCCTCGTCCATTAACGGCCAATGAAGTCGTTTGATTTCCGGAAACCGATTCAGGAAAGAGGTGATCTCGCGAATCTTTCCGAAGGTGACTTCTAGTCGAGCAATCAGCATCGCCGAATTGGTCGGCGTCTCGAGTTGACCAGGTAAACGCGTTGGATCCGCTTCGGGCGCGGGCGCCGCCCCCGGAGTAGCCGGGATCGCGTCCCCCAGGAACTGATCGCTCAAGGCTTTACCGAAAAGGATGTCCTTGAAGTGATCATGGATCGCAAAGACATCGAGTCCCGCTTCACCCAAATACGCGGAAGCGAGCACGATGCGGGCCTCGTCGAGGTTCTGGATGGTCGGCGGCGAGCGGCGCAGATGGCTCTCGAGCAACCAGATCGCCTTGGCGTTCTCGCCTTGGTCGAGGAGTTCGTACGCTGTCCGGACTGGGTCCACGCTCGCGTCCTCATTTGAGGGTGCGCACGCCGCGAGAGTTGCGAGCAGCGCGATCGCGCAAGCGAGGGGACGAGCCCACAGGGTGACTGCTTTCACGACCGCCTCAGTTCAGCGGCGTTTCGGTCGTTGAAGAAGAGGTCGTGACATCGAGCTGAATGCTCAATCCCGGAGAGACGGTGGCATTGAGCTTTGCGATGGACTGAGTCTCACTCGCGTTCTTCTTCAATAGCTCGAGGTCCAAAACGCCGGTGATTCCCGCAGAATGTTTCACCAGTAAGAAGCGGTGAACCTGAATCTGATGACCGGCAGTGAGAATTCCGAGATCCGAGCACTCGAGACGAATGTCATCGCTGCCGTGGATGCTCAGGCGGCAGGTATTGAGTCGGTAGTCCGTCGGGACGGCCGAGGCCAGCTGCTGTGGCAGTGAGGTGTTGATTTCCAGCTCGATGATTTCACCACGAACAGTTCCCGAGAGGACGGGGATAGGGCCCGCGGTACCGCAGTCGATAATCGACGCTTCGATTCCGGCCAATAGAGGAGCAGCGCTGGTCTCGGAGTACTCGAGACGAATTTTCGGGGAGGCGCAGCCGTCCTGCGTATTCGCAACGGGGAGGTCGATCCCTTCTTCGAGAATCCAACCGCCGCCGGTGGTTTCACGAAGGAGCGTAGTGGTCGTCCGCTCGAGTCCCTGGCGAATCGTCTTCACGCCTTGCTGGAGCCAGTGTTGGGGGCCGTGTCCGTCGACGAGGACTCGGCCGTCGAGGGCGCGCGCGACCTCTTCCAAGAAGCCTTCAACCGGGTCAAAAGCACTGAGGATCTTTTGAACGGAGATCCGGGTCTTTTCCGTCTGCGCGACGCGTTCGCTGAGAGTGATTTGGGCGCCATCCTCGGAGACCGGGATGATGCGCTGACGTGGGCTAGAAGGGCCGCAGCCCCAGGCTCCATAGGCGATCGAGGTGATAATTGATGCAATTACAATGGGTTGCTTATTCATAGCGGAGGCCCCCGGCCTAAATGGGTTTTATAACACAATGCGTTATACACGTCTTGGGCCCGCATTTGAACCTAGAAATTTTGCACGGCAGGCGAAGTGTTCACAGGTTTAGGACAGTCGGCGAACGGTTGGTGTTTCTGAACCATTGCGTTAGGTTAAGCGTACTTTATGAGCCAACCCCAGAATCAAACCGTCACCCTAAAGACCCCGATCCCCGGACCAAGGAGCCAAGCGCTCCGAGCGCGTGAAGATGAGCACCTGGCGCCCGGTCTGCAAGGATTTGCGCTGATGGCCGGCATCGTGGTGGATCACGCCGCGGGCAGTACGGTCACTGACGTCGACGGCAATACGCTCATCGACATCATCGGGGGCATCGGTGTCGGAGGACTTGGACACGGGCATCCGAAGTTTGTTCAGGCGATGAAAGCGCAACTCGATCGCGCGTACATTGGGAGCTTCTCGACCGAAGCGCGCGTGGATCTCTTTGAGCGCATCGGCCGCGTGCGGCCGGCCAAGGACGTGCACCGTTTGCAGCTCTATTCGAGCGGCGCTGAAGCGGTGGAGAGCGCATTGCGGCTCGCGAAGTGCCATACGGGCAAGACGGAGTTTGTGAGCTTTTGGGGCGGATTCCACGGGAAGACTTTGGGCGCGCTTGCGCTCAATGGCGGAGACTTGAAGCAAACCTTCGGTCCGATGGTTCCGGGTAATCATCAGGTGCCGTATCCGAATCCTTACCGTCCGCCGTTCAAAGGCGTCTCGGAAGGCGCGCTTACGGACGCCTGCATCGAGTTTGCGCGCAAGCAGCTCAAGATCGCGGGCACGGGCGACATCGCCGCCTTTATCGTGGAGCCGATGCAGGGTACGGCGGGCAACGTGATTCCTCCGGATGACTTTCTCCCGGCGGTGAAGTCCCTAGCGAAGGAATTCGGTGCGCTTCTCATTGCGGACGAAATGATCACTGGCTTCGGACGCACCGGAAAATGGTGGGGCGCACAGCACTCTGGCGTCGAGGCCGACATCGTCACGCTCGGCAAACAATTTGGCGGGGGCTTCCCAGTTTCGGGCGTGCTTTCGACCGACGCAATCACGCAAGCGAAACCTTGGTCCAATCCTTCCGGGTCTTCGTCGTCTTACGGCGGCTACCCGCTCGCGGGTGCGGCGTGCGCGGCTTCTTTGCGCATCATCGAAGAGGAGGGCCTCGTCGAGAACGCTCGTCGGATGGGTGAGTTTTTCCTCAAGAAGACGGCCTCTTTTGAGGCGGACTATCCGTTCATCGGTCAGGTTCGCGGACGAGGTCTCTTTCTCTCGATCG
>JBEIOW010000321.1:0-3493 GCA_040377385.1 Bacteriovoracaceae bacterium
CCGAATGATCTCCGGTCGTGCTGAGCTGAAGCGCACGCCTCAGGGCGAGGTAGATTTCCAATCCCGGCTCAAGTGCACGCTCTGTCTCGCGCGACGCGAGAAACACCTGTGCCGCAAAACGCTTACGCAACGACTCCGACCAACGTGCACGGGCCTCCTCCAACGTCAGCGAGGCGCGATCCGCTGCCGAGACCCACAAAAAAAGTGCTCCATCGCTGCGCTCCGTGAGCCGAGACTTCGCGCGCGAGCCTTTCGTAACTTGCGCCAACTCGATCCACCGTCGAAAAAGCTGATCGGCAGTCTGAGGATCCGCCCAATGGGAATGCGATTTCAGCTCCCGGCGCCGATCCGACGTGGCCCGATCCAGTGCCGCCACAAGAGCCGGCGTGCGGCCGACCGGCAAGGCCGCGCCGCTTCGGAGCTCTTCTCTCCTTAACGAAAGATCGAGGAGCAGCTTCGAAAAAATGCGTGAGTCGCGCTCGCGAAGCTTTCCGTAGATCAGCAAACCGGCTGCCAATGGAGCCAGGTGCCCCTCCGT
The DNA here is from genome assembly GCA_040377385.1 of Bacteriovoracaceae bacterium. Classification (GTDB taxonomy): domain Bacteria; phylum Bdellovibrionota; class UBA1018; order UBA1018; family UBA1018; genus JBEIOW01. The sequence continues at coordinate 539 of JBEIOW010000321.1, forward strand.
ACGCTGAAACTCGGCGAGCGCCCCGGATCGAACGTGTTCTTTCTTTCGCGAACCAGGGGGATGCGCACGCAGGGCAGCGCGGAAGGATTTCTGAGCACTGCCGCGTGCGAGGATCCACCGCCAGGAATCGGCCTCGGCCCACTGAGGCTCGAACCGGGGCGCAAACCGGACAAAGGTCTCCGTATCCCAAATTTCCGGCATCTGAAAAAGCGGGCTCAGAGTGCGCAACAGGCGAGTGCGCACTCCGATCCGGTCGAGCAGCTGAGATTCCGCATCGGACTTTCGCGGACGACGGTAAAGAAGAAGATAATCCACATCGCTCTGAAACGGGCGCCACTCTCCGGTCGCAAGACTCCGCCGAACCAGAACCGCCTCCACTTCCGGGAGGTCGCGAAATGCAGCCTTCAGAACCGCCAAAGATGCGGGATAAATGGCTCGCCCGGCAGAATCAAGCCAAGGCCGCCGCTCCGCCTCCCGAACCAAGAAATCCGTCGAGCGATTTAGACCTTCGCGGACCCAGGCGCGAGCGCGTCCCATCCAGCGAGGCGACCACGTCGAGGGTGGCATGCCGGGACGAGCCACACCCAGAATCTCCGACCGCTCAAACCAGCCGTCGTCGTGGAAATTAGAAACACCTCGAAGCAGACAACGCCCGTCTGGGCGCACGTTCAACACCTCATGAATCACGGGTCCGACCGGGCGGCTGACGGCGATCCAATCTCCTGGAACGGGACTCTGTCCCGGTGCCAAGGGTCGGATCTCCACGTGTTGCCCCACTCGCAGCAGCGGCCACATGCTAGCCGAGCGGATTTCCAAACGAAGCACGCCTCCCGCGACCATCTCTGATCGGAGAGTTTTTTCGATGGAACGCGAAAGCGGCGAAGACTCGATCATCGCTTCTTCCGATCCAAACTGTGCTCAAAAACGCGCTCCTCGCGAAGCGAAAGCAGGAGATCCCCTTCGACGACCTTCCCAACGCCGCGCGCGCGGGTTGCCACGAGAGACGAGGCATTTAATTGCACAGCGAATTGTCGCGAATCCTCTGCTTCGAGTGCCCAAATCTTCTTGCCGACGTAGTCGGAGAAAGTCGCCTGGCCGTCACGAAAGCAAATCGCCCATCCAGCGGCGAATCTGAGTCGCTCGCGGCGAACTTGAAATCGCAGCTCCGGTAGTGGCCTAAACTCCAGCCCCGCCGTGAGCCAAGATCTCGGATACCCTTGACCCGCGCCTCTTTCGCGCCGTGATCCAAGGGCTTGACTGAGTCGAAGCAGCGGATCCCATCCCCGATTACGATCTCCGAAAACGATGGGGCCCGGAATCGACTGGAGAAATCCTTCAGGCGCGGGCGCATCTGATGAGCGCCACTGGCTGCGCCGGAGATTTCGTCCCACGCTCCATTGACGCTTGAGCGCCTGCCAAGCCGTCATCGGCGCAAGGTCCTCGGAGACGGTCACCGTTGACGTCGACGCAAACACCGCGCCTCGTGCGATGAGCCGATAGGAGAGGTCCGAATCCTCACAGCGATCCAGGGCCTCATCAAAACCCGCGACCAGTTCAAAATCGGCATGTCGAATCAAGCAGGCGGCCGTATCGAGCAGGGGTGATGGGGTTCCCACGTTGACGCCAAGATTCAGCGCCATGCCGCCATCCTGCGCATGCGCGCCCTGAACGCCTGAAACCGCAGGCTGGCGCTCCAGCTCCGCTCGAAAACAAGAAAGCGCATGCGAAGGCAGTAACGTTCCCGCATCGACGAAGGCGAGATACTCCCCTTGCGCGTGCCGAGCGCCCCAGTTCCGGGCGCGAGCGCGGTTCCCTTCCGCAAGGTAGAAGTAACGCACGCGCGGATGCGAGCGCGCGAAAGCCGGTAACCCTTCCTGCGAGCCATTCTCGACCACGAGAATCTCCAGATCCTCAGCGGACAAGTCTTGGGAGAGCAAGAATCGGAGAGTCAGCGCGAGCCGCGAGGCGTCTTCCCGAACGGGGACGATCACGCTTACTTTTCTACGACGCCAAATCCATCCCGCCTCCGCGAGCTCCGCAAGGTGGGGTCGCAATGAATCCGCGCCTTCGAGGAGACGAAACTCACCCCAGTGAGGTCGCGACAGCAGATGCTCGCCGGCGGCCACCCGCTCGGAGCGAAGACGCGGCGGAAGAATCCAGGGTCGCGGAAGAGAATGCGGTAATAGCAGAGTGGTTTTCATGGAACAAACGTCAGTGCCCCCAGTTAAACACCGTGAGATACTCGGGCGCAACTCTACGAAACTGATGCGCACACTCCACGCAATGACCTATGGAACGCCCCACTGGACTGGACTGACTCGCGGCGCGATGGCGCTTGCGGAAGCTCAAGCCGCGGCAGGTCAACCCACCGAGGTCCACTGCGTTCGACATGAGCCCACTTTACCCGCCATTCAGTCCATTGGCGGAGTCACGATCCATCGGCACTCCCCACAGGGTCGCTTCAGCCGCGGCTTTTTCTCGCTCGGGTTCGTTCAAAAGACGCTTTCCGCACTGCGGCCAGAAAGGATCGATCGCGCGGTTTTTCACACCCCGTTGCCCGAGCTGCCGATTTTTGCCCTCGCTTGCCGTCGACGCGGCATTCCCTACGCCGTGTTCCACCATGGAGATCTTCGTTTCCCGCCGGGCGCCGGACCATTCGCGCGCGCGATGGAGTGGGCGGGTAAGGCCCTTTGGCTCTCCTCCACTTCACGCGCAAAGGCCGTGTTCGCGGCCAACGCCGACTACCTCGAACACGGAGAATGGCCCAGCGCTCTGCCTTCCGAGTTCAAACATGAGATCAGCTACATCCTTCGACTTCCCGAGCCGGCATCTCCGACGGAGCTCGCTCGGTTCTTCAACCAACGTGCGCTCCCCCTGGACGGACCCCGCATCGGGATCGCGGGAAGATGGGTTCATGAAAAGGGCTTCGACCTCTTGCTGAAAGCTTGGCCCCGG
>JBEIOW010000530.1:0-2016 GCA_040377385.1 Bacteriovoracaceae bacterium
GAAAAGCGCGGCTCCCACGCTGACCGGAACCGAAATCAGCACCGCCAAGAACGATGAAACGACCGTGCCGTAAATGAAGGGCGCGGCTCCAAAAGACTGCCGAACCGGATCCCATTCCCGACTAGTCAGAAACTGAATTCCGAATTCTCTGAACGCCGGTAGCGCAGCGTCAATGAGCCTAAGGACAATCGCGCCCAGAAGCACGATCACCAGGAAACCAATCGACCTCAGCGTATAGAAGAAGATCCGGTCGCCCGCATGGACATCCCGTCTCTTCTTCTTGCGCGCTGAAGGACGGACGCTATCCGTCACCATGGTTTCCGCGTCCTGCATTCATTGCCTCATTTTTTGGTAGCGTCGATGGACTGGATTTTAGCGATGTGGGCTTTCACCTTAGGCATCATCGATGCGGGGAGGGGCGCATAGGTCAACGTCTCGGCCATTTTCTGGCCATCCGCCATGGCCCAACCCAGGAAGTCCTTGAGCGCCGTGGCTTTCGCTGCGGCCATCTTCTCGTAGACGAGCAGGTACGTGAACGCGGAGATCGGATAGGCGCCTTTTCCGGCAGGATTGGTGATCGAGACACGGAAATCTGCCGGCATGCTTTTCAAGGCGCCTGCGGCCGCAGCGCTAACCGCTTTAGGCGAAGCCTCAATGAATTCACCCGCCAAGTTCTTCACGAGCCCGATGGGAAGTTTGTTCTGGTGAGCGTAGATGAGCTCGACGTAGCCGATCGATCCTGGGGTGTTCTTCACGACGCCCGTGACCCCTTCGTTCCCTTTGCCGCCGATACCGACGGGCCAGCGCACAGCCGTACCGGCTCCGACAGCGCTTTTCCATTCAGGGCTGATCTTCGAGAGGTAATCCGTGAATACTCCAGTCGTGCCGCTTCCGTCGGAGCGGTACGCGACCAGGATGTCCTTCGCCGGCAATGCCAGCTTGGGATTTGCGGCCTTCAGCTTGGCATCATCCCACTTCTTGATCTTGCCCATGAAAATGTCCGCGATGATCTCAGGGGTGAAGCGGATCGCCTCTTTCACTTCCGCCAGGTTGTACGTGAGTACGACGGCTCCGAGCACGGTTGGGATATGCAGAACCGCTCCAGCTTTAGCGACCTGGTCATCCGTCATCGGAGAGTCGCTCGCACCAAAGTCGACGGTCTTATCAGTGAACTGACGGATACCCGCGCCACTGCCGATGCTCTGGTAATTGATGCGGACGTCTTTGTTCTTCGCGGAGTAGCTGTCAAACCACTTGGAATAGATCGGGAAGGGGAAGGTGGCGCCCGCGCCCGTGATCATCATCGGCGAAGCGGCCATGGCGGAAGAAACGAGAGCCAGAGGAAGAAGGGAGATCAGGAGTTTCATAGAACCTCTCGAAGTGGATTGGAGACAACACGCTTTGACTAGCTGTGTTGAATTTATAGCCCAAACCCCCCAGGGAGCCCTGTCAGGATTGCGTTAAGAGGCCTCCAGCGGCAAGGGTGAGTCGGCGTCCACGCCACTCCACTTTTTTTCCCGAAAGGATCTGAAACCAAAGAGGAATTGCCACGAGTTCTCGGATCAACCAAGCCAGCGGCGATCCAAAAGGAAGCGAGGGATCGAGCCTGCGAATGAGAAGCTGATCCCAGAAGAATACCCAGCCCGCATAGGTGGCAAACGCTAGCCCGAAATCAACCACTCCTAGCGACGAAAGCGCCCAAGCCCCTAATAGGCCAGAGGTCATTGTTCCAAAAAGAAGTTCAGCGACGAAGGCGAGGGGGGATTGAGCTTTGCGAAGACGTCCCCAGCGGACTTGTCGTTTCCAGAAGTCGCGGAAGGAGTGCCGTCCTAGATGCTGAGAGACCGCATCGTGCGCGATCACTACCCGGAGACCTAAGCGACGCATCGCCTCGCCGGCCATGAAATCTTCGGCGAGGTACCGAGCCAGATTCTTGATCCCGCCAAAGCGATTCGCCACCGAGCGACGAAAAAGCATGCTCTTCCCCATCACGCAGGGACGGCCGAACTCGGCGGC
>JBEIOW010000054.1:0-8578 GCA_040377385.1 Bacteriovoracaceae bacterium
GTCTACGTTAAGATCTGAGAAGGAGCAGAACGGATGAACGGGATGAAAAGAAAAACCAGACTCTCGACCTGGCTCCTCATCGGGACAATCAGCGCAGCGTTCTTGACGGCGCCCGCCTACGCACGCGACTGCTCGGCCTATTCCACGAGCGAAGCCCAGGACACGCTCTATAATTCCATCGAAGAGCAATCGACCTCGAAGGACCTCGCCGACGAGTCCAAAATGAAGGCCTTCCTCGACCTCGTCTTTTGTTCGTACGAGAACGATCCCGGGATGGCGGCTACCGAGCCGATGTACGCCGCGAGCAAAAAACACCCCAAGGTCTTTAAAAAGGTGAAAGACGCGCTTCCCCGCAAGGAGAAGGTCACGATCGAGCGCGAGATCAAATCACTCGAACGCGAGATGCGCGACGGGAACGGCTAGCTCAGACCGCCGCGCGAACGTCCGCCAAAGTGAGCAGCCGAATCATCGGTACGCCGATAGCCGCAAAAGCGGCTTCCCCGCCCTGCTCGCGGTCCACGATCGTCACGACGGCCGCCGCGACGTAACCTGCCTCACGTACGCGCTCAATCGCCTTCACGCTGGATCCGCCGGTCGTCACGACGTCTTCCACGATCAGGAGCCGCGCGCCCGGCTTCAGGTTTTCCGTTCCTTCGATGTAGCGAGCCGTACCGTGGTCCTTGGGTTCTTTCCGCACGATAAAGGCGGGCCAGAATTCTCCGCGCTCCAGCGCCGCGAGCGACACCGCCGTCGCGATGGGATCCGCCCCCAGGGTGAGACCGCCCACTCCTTCGATCTCCAGACCCGCGCGCTTGGCTTCTTCCACGGCGAGCGCACCTACGAGTCGCGCTCCTTCCGGGTGGAGCGTCGTCGCTTTGAGGTCAATGTAGAACGTGCTCTTCTTCCCCGAGGCGAGCGTGAAGTCGCCTTCCCGATAACTGAGCTTCTTTACCCAGTGGGCGAGCTTGGTTTTGGTCAGATCGTTCTTCATTCTTTTCTCCCCTTCCCATGGATGCGAATCCAGTCGGCGACGTCCCGGAAGAATTCCTCGCGGTGCAGGTCGTTCATCGATTCATGAAAGCCTTCCGGATAGGTCTTCAACCGCTTATCGCTTTGCGAAAGCCCATGATAATACGCCACCGCCGCGTCCGCGCTCACCACGCGGTCCGCAAGCGGGATTAAGAACTGAATGGCGACGTCGCGCGCGAGCGGTGAGGCGCGCATCCCCTTCATCGCGGCCATCATCCCGTCGAAGAACCGAGGCGTCATGCGGTCATGATTGAGCCGGTCTGAAGTGTAAAGTTCGACCTCCTCCGGAATGCGCGACAACCCTTCTGGGGGCAGCCCCGTCGGAATTTGAAGCGAACCCCAGACGTGCTTGAGCAGCGAGGAAGCCGCGCGCTTCACGGCCGGAATCGGCATGGCGACATCGAGTAGCGGAGAGCTGATTGTGGCACTCGCAATCGGCAGCTCCGGAAAACGCTCCAGGAACCGCAGCGCCAGCATCCCGCCCAGCGAGTGTCCGAGCAGATGGATTTCGCTCTCATCGCCGAAGCGCTTTTTGAGCTTCTCCTGCAGTCGCTGGAACGCCAGCGCCGCATCCTCGATCAGAAGATCGAAACGGGCGATGTCGCCGCGCAATCCTTCTGATCGGCCGTGCCCTCGGTGATCCGGGACAAAGATCGCGTCGACGCATTCGGCGAGCGGGGGCGCAAAATCCGCGTAACGGCCCGAGTGCTCACCCATGCCGTGAAGGACGAAGAGAGCGCGCGGTTTCTCCCACGGTTCCTTTCGGTATTCCGAGAGAAAAAGCTGGGCCTGATGATCAGACGAAGGAATCGTTTCCCAATCGAACTTCCAGCCGACGGGGAGCTGCGCTTGCGGGTCGGTTTTGATCACGCCGTCGAGCTTACGACGTCGCGGGCGCCGCCGCTACCCCTGCCTCGACGTACTCCTCGATCGAGCGCTTGGCGTCACCGCGGAGCTTCTCAAAACGGAAGCAGAACCCCCGTCCGTCTTCGAGCAGTCGGACAATCACGCCCTGGGCCACGAAGGGCCGGAACGGGGCGGGTTCGCCGGTCGGGCTCACGTTGAGCTTCACGCTCGCGCCAACGTCGCCTGGAATCTTATCCGTCAGGACCTGCATGCCGCCGATACTCACATCGCGACAAATCGCGATGACGACCTGGTCGTCGTCCTCGTTGGTGAGCAGGATCCGCGCGACGAGGGGTTTGCGCGGAGCTGTGCGGCGATCTTCGCGGTTAGGATCCAGTCGACGGTCAACGCCCACCGTGATGGTCTTGGTCTGACTCTCCTTGATCGCCGAGCGCACCCGCGCGGATTCCGCAACCGCGTCGCCGAAGATCACGAGCTTCTCGAGCCGCTCCCAATCCCCCATGCCGTCTTTCCAGGCAAAGACGCGCGCGTGGATTTTACCAATGCGAAGGAAGCGCGAAACTTCCTCGTAGGAGAACGGACCGAACTGCGTCTCGTTGTAAAACAGGAACCACACCTTCTCGACCGGGTTGGCCGGACGCTGGGTTTTGGGATCGGCACCACCGGCCGCGCGACCGGGTTCAGCTTTCTTGACCTGCGGACTCAGCGCCTGCTGCTGAATGCGCGCCTCGAGTCCACTCGCCGGCGCCGTCGGAACGGCCGATTGGAAAACGGGGACGTCGCAGATGCGCGCCCAGCTGCCGAGACCTTCTTTCCAAATAAAATGCGCCCAGGTGATTTGACCTGCTTGGATCTGTTGAATCAGATCCTGTCCGCTCAACGGTCCGACGTACGTGTCGCCGACCGCGAGGAACCAAACAGGTTGGGTTTCCCCCTCAAGGATGATCTTGCCGGTGTTTTCCATGGTCTTTTCAGTGTGTAATGGGACCCGTCTGAAAAAACGACAATACCCTGTTTACAATCTAGACAGCCGTCTAGTCCCCCACGCCCAATCCTAGCCACCACCCCTCACGCCCCACCTTCCGCCTTCCCCCTATACCCCTGTAACCTATGCACTTTATGCCTTCTTGCCTCCCTGCCCCCGAGTGGCACCCGGCTTGCGATAGCTGTCCCTAAGGAAACCCCGATTGGCTTGCTCGAGGAACCCGAATCCCCCCGATTGTGGATGGAAACGGTGAGCAGGCAGACCGGACGAGAGGAAACACCTATGAAGACTTCGATCAAAAAACTCCCGGCGATTCTCAAGCACGGCGCGCTCGTCGCAGCCGCGATCGCATTGCTCCCCGCATGCGGCAAACAAGCTTTCCAAAAAACGGACGTCTCGCTTCCCCTCGGAAGCGCGGGCTCGTTCAGCATCCCTCCTAAGATCGACATCGTGGTCTTCCAAGACGACACGGGCTCGATGATGGAAGTGCTGCCGCAGATTCAGGCACAGATGCCGAGCTTTCTCCAAACCCTGAACTCGACGGGCTGGGACTACCGCTTTGCGATCCACCCCCTCACCTCGAGCCGTACGATGAGCCCGGGCGCGTTCCAGATCGCGGCCTCGCAACAAGATCTCAATTGGAAGAATGAAGTCGAAGGCTGGAGTCCTCCCTATCCCGGCATGAGCGAGTCGCTCGCTGATCAGGTGATGGGCGGATTCTTCGCGCGTCCTTTCGGCTCGGGCCTCGCCCCGACTTTCTCGAACTTCTTGAGCGACTTTGAAGCCCGCCAGAACAACACGGGCAGCGAACTTGGCCTGAAGAACATCGCCGAGCAGCTCACCCAGTCCAACCGCCTGCGCTCGACTGGCTTCATCCGGAACGACGCCATGCTGCTCGTGCTTGCCATCTCCAACGGCGAAGACTCCGAAGGCCGTTGCCCGAATCCGAGCAACCCGAGTCTCACGATCCCTTGCCCCGACACCGTCAACGGCGTCTACCAGCCGAACGGCTACAACAATACGTTCAACCAGCGCTATCAGCAGATCCTGAGCGCCAAGGGCTCTTCTTCGAAAGTGAAGTTCGCCGCGGCTGTGGCTGACGCTCGCTACTCGAACTGCCTGGGCTCTTCGTCCTACACGGGCTCACGTTACATGGCGATGGCCGGCAACTTCGGTGGCCTGAAGTACAACATCTGCAATACCGGGATTGCGACCGTGCTCGACAACCTCAAGTCCTCGCTCCAATCCGAGCGCCGGACCTATCGTCAGAACTACCTCTTCATCCCTGAAGAGCCGGTTCCGGAGTCGATCCAGGTCGTGAAGTACATCAACGGCGATCCCAATAACGCGGTGACGATCCCTCAGAGCGACACCAACGGCTGGAGCTACGTCGGATACACGACGCAATACGCGATCTTCTACCCGACGCAGATGAACCAGCAGACCGGCTGGGCGATCCGCCTCAACGGCTCGGCGATCCTCGACGGCGACGACCGCGCCGACGTGATCTACACGACCCCGTAATCTAAACCTCAGACTGTCTGTTCTTAAGAATGCTGACTGCGGCACCCTTGTGAGCGCATGGGCTCTCGTTCGTGCGCCTCTATCGACCTCGCTCCGGAGTTCCTCCCGGGGCGAGGTTTCTTCGTTCAAAACCCGATCAGAGTTTCATCTCGGGGACGTCCGACGGAATCTCCATCTTGGCGGAGGTCGCCTTGCGGATCTCGTCTACCGAGACGCCGGGCGCGCGTTCGCGCAAGACAAGACCTTTCGCGGTGACTTCAATCACGGCAAGCTCGGTCACGATCTTCTTCACCACACCCAAGCCCGTGACAGGCAAGGTGCACTTCGGGAGGACCTTAGAGGCGCCGTCCTTGGAGACGTGCTGCATGGCCACGACGACGTTCGGGGAGCCCGCTACGAGGTCCATCGCGCCGCCCATGCCCTTCACGACCTTGCCCGGAATCATCCAGTTGGCGAGGTTGCCCTCCTCATCCACTTCCATCGCGCCAAGGACGGTCAGGTTGACCTTCCCGCCACGAATCATCGCAAACGAGTCGGCACTCGAGAAGAAGCTCGCGCCCGGAAGCGTCGTCACGGTCTCTTTGCCGGCATTGATGAGGTCTGCGTCGAGTTCGGATTCTTTCGGATAAGGTCCGATCCCGAGCAGCCCGTTCTCGCTTTGCAGGTGAACCGTCATCCCCGCCGGGATGTAGTTCGCCACGAGCGTCGGAATGCCGATGCCGAGATTGACGTAGTAGCCGTCGCGGAGTTCTTGGGAGATGCGCTGGGCGATTTGTTCGCGGGTCAGTGCCATGGTCGTTATCCTCGCTCAGCCCTGGCTCAGCGTGCGCTTTTCGATGCGCTTCTGGTAGCCGTGGCCCTTGAAAATACGGTGAACGTAAATGCCGGGAGTATGAACGTGATCTGGGTCAATCGACCCGACCGGAACGAGCTCCTCAACCTCGGCGATCGTGATGACGCCAGCAGTGGCGATCACGGGATTGAAGTTTCGCGCCGTCTTCCGGTAGACGAGATTGCCGAGCGCGTCGCCCTTCCAGGCCTTCACGATCGCGAAGTCCGGCTTGATCGCGCGCTCCATCACGTACTTGCGGCCGTCGAAATCGCGGACTTCTTTGCCTTCGGCGACGAGCGTGCCCACACCCGTCGGCGTGAAGAAGGCCGGGATTCCCGCACCCCCCGCACGCAGGCGCTCGGCGAGCGTGCCCTGCGGATTCAGCTCAATCTCGAGTTGTCCGGAGAGCACGAGCTTTTCGAACAGTTTGTTCTCGCCGACGTAGCTCGAGATCATTTTTTTGACCTGGCCCTTTTGGAGCATGAGTCCGATCCCGAAGTCGTCCACCCCCGCGTTGTTGGAGACGCAGGTGAGATTCTTCACGCCCTTCTCGACGAGCGCGGCGATGCAGTTTTCGGGAATCCCGCAGAGGCCAAAGCCTCCGAGACCCACGAGCGCGCCGTCAGGAATGTCCCGCACGGCGTCCGCCGCGTTCTGAACAACCTTTTTGGAAAGCATCCGCTTAGATCCTTTCCACGCAGATCGCGGTGGCTTCGCCGCCACCGATGCAGATGCCGGCCAGGCCACGCTTGAGGTTCTTTTGTTTCAGCGCCGAGAGCAACGTCACGACGATGCGGCTGCCGGACGATCCGATCGGGTGACCGAGCGAGATCGCCCCGCCCCAGACGTTGAGCTTCGACGAATCGATCTTGAGTTCGCGCTGCGCATGAATCGACACGTTGGCAAAGGCCTCGTTGACCTCAAAGAGATCGATCGAGTCCATTTCCCAGCCCGCTTTCTTCGCTGCGCGCTTCATCGCTTCTACGGGCGCAGTGGTGAACCACTCGGGCTCGCCGGCGTTGGCGCCATAAGAGACGATCTTTGCCAAGGGCTTCAGGCCCAGCTCTCGCGCCTTATCGGCCGACATCAGCACGACGGCCGACGCGCCATCATTGATCGACGAGGCGTTGGCCGCAGTGATCGTGCCGTCTTTGGCGAAGACAGGTTTTAAGCTAGGAATCTTATCAAGCTGGCCCTTGGCCGGACCCTCGTCCATCTCGACAAGCGTGGTGTCGCCTTTGCGACCTTGAACCGGCACGGGGACAATCTCGTCCTTGAACCAGCCGTTTTTCTGCGCGTCTTGTGCGCGGCGAAAGCTCTCGATCGCAAAATCATCCTGATCCTTACGCGTGATGTTCTTCTCGCGCGCGCAAAGCTCGCCGCAATTCCCCATGTGTTGATTGGAATAAGGATCCCAAAGTCCGTCGTTGATCATCGAGTCGACCGCGTTCTGGTTGCCCATGCGGAACCCACCGCGCGCGTTGGGAAGGAGGTAAGGAGCATTCGACATGCTCTCCATTCCACCCGCGACGACGATCTCGGAATCGCCGAGTGCGATCGCCTGGTAACCGAGCAACATCGCTTTCATCCCGCTGCCGCAAACTTTATTGATCGTGAGGGCCGGAACATTCTTAGGAACACCCGCAAAAATTGCGGCCTGGCGAGCCGGTGCCTGGCCGATTCCGGCCGTGAGCACGTTGCCCATGATCACTTCGGAGACCTGCTCAGGCTTCACGCCGGCGCGCTTGAGCGCACCTTCGATGGCGATCGCGCCCAGACGAGGCGCGGGCAGCGAGGAGAGCGCTCCTTGAAAACTTCCGATCGGGGTGCGGACGGCAGAGACGATGACGACTTCACGCATAGGGGGAAACCTCCGAATTCAGGGTGACTGAGAGCCGATAGCTCGCCAAGTTCGCCTGCATCGGAAGGAAAAGGAAGCCGGAAAGCTGAGCAAATTCCAATAGTTGATTGTTTTAATACAGTTTCTAAAGCTTCTCTTTCCTCCATCGAATCCGGGGCTTATCCTTTTAGATAGGGGTCTTTAGGCGTGAAAATGGGGTTCTTCGCCGCTATCGCAGTTTGGGTCGTCGCGAGCCTAGGGCTCCCCGCCGCCGCGCACGCGGACCTGAACTCCATTGGCGCGATGATGAAGACCGTAGAGACCTTCATCAACACCAGTCCGCAACTGGAGGCGCACTACCCCAAATCCCCTTCCTGCAGCTACGCCGCTATGAGTGACCAGGCGGGAACTTTTCTTCAAGACGAATTCAATGCGGAGCGAGCGACCTTCCAGAAGGCCGAAGCCACCCTCAAAAAAATACCCACCCTTCCTTCCCCCATTATCCAAGCCCGCTGCAAAGGGGCCTCAGATCCCGCCGCCTGCAAAGCCGCCTGCACGGCAACCTGGGGGCGCGGCTACCAAGACGGGATGTCCAAAATTCATCCTTGGACGCGCAATCTGAGCCTGGATGATGGTTTTGCTACCGATCCCGCCGCGCTCGATGCGGAGCTCAAGCAGCACGAACAGCAGCGCAAAGGCTTCAATGCCGCTTGGACGAAGAAGTTCTTCACGACGAGCCCTTGCTCAAACGCCGCCGAACTGACCGATCGCGCGCTCGCCGGAAAACCCGAATCTGTTCGCAAGCAAGCCCGAGCTGCAGCACTGCAGTGCTGCTTCGCCGGCTTTCAGAATGGCCGAGAGACCCTTCGCGATATCCTTGACGTCAAAGAACTCGGGCCCAGCGCGACGCCCAAGGCGCGCGGTTATCTCTGCGATCAAGACTATCAACGCGGCCGGGTCGTCGGTGCCCAGCTCTGCCTGCTCTACGAGCGCGCGGTTCGACAGATAGAAGTTGCCGCGGTCCAGCTCCCCATTCCGGGACCGCAATCCGATCCGCTCTGCACCGAAGGAAGCTGTAAGATCCGCAGCGAAACGGGCGAAGGCGCGCAGACTCTCAAAATCGATACCTGCTCTCCTGTGCCAAACACGAGCTGCGTGCCGATCTGCCACGCACTCGGAATCGAAAGCACGCTCCACGGACGGAATGCCAAGGGCGGCTATGTCTGCGAGGCCTATAGTCGCTACTGGAGTGACCCAGTCCTGTCGCAGAAACTTCCTGCACACATGAATCCCCGTTTGAATCTGCGCAATGCCTCGAAGCCCGACAAACCTTACACCGACGTGCCAGGCACTCCGTCGAACGCCCAAGGCGGTAACTGATGCGGCGCCACTCGCGCATCACGATGATTGCGACAGCGCTCGCCGCGATTCCCATAAATGCCGGAATCGGCGCCGAGGACGGCTGCAACGGCATCATTGCCTACGTCAACGGCGCGTACAC
>JBEIOW010000376.1:0-3037 GCA_040377385.1 Bacteriovoracaceae bacterium
CTCGCGCTCGATCGAGGGCGATTCAAAGATCACGATCCGAAACGCCACCGTCCTCGGAGGCGGCACTCTGATCTTGGGAAGCTTCAGCTACGGACTCCTCCTCAACAATAGCAACGAAGATCATCTCGACCGCGCGGTCCAGCTCCACAACGAAGCCCGACCCGATCGACCTATCGGCATCCAAGTACGAACGGAGTTTTGAATGGCTAAGCGAACCGACCTCCGAAAAATCCTTCTCATCGGCAGAGGACCGATTGTGATCGGGCAAGCCTGTGAGTTCGACTACTCCGGCACACAAGCTCTCAAGGCGCTTCGCGAAGAAGGCTACGAGGTCATCCTGGTCAACTCCAACCCCGCGACGATCATGACCGATCCCGAGATGGCCGATCGGGTCTACGTTGAGCCACTCACGGTTGAGTTCCTCGAAAGGATCATCGAGCGCGAGAAACCCGATGCCGTTTTGCCCACGATGGGTGGCCAGACGGCTTTGAACCTCACCTTGGCCCTTCATCGCGCCGGCGTGCTCGCCAAGCACGGAGTGGAAATTCTCGGCGCCAAACCGGAAGTCATCCACCGCGCCGAAGACCGCGCGGAATTCAAAAAAACGATGGACGCGATCGGCGTCGAGAGCGCCAAGAGCGAAGTCGCGCGAAGCCTCGAAGACGGCAAACGCATCCTCAAACAATTCGGGCTGCCGCTGATCTTGCGCCCATCTTTCACCCTCGGTGGCGAAGGTGGTGGGGCCGCCTTCACGGAGGCGGAGTTCCTGGAAAAGTTGGAGCGCGCGCTCTTTCTTTCTCCCAGCAAAGACTGCTTGGTCGAAGAAAGCCTGCTCGGCTGGAAAGAGTACGAACTCGAAGTCGTCCGCGACCACAAAGACAACGTCATCATCATCTGCTCGATCGAGAACTTCGACCCCATGGGCGTGCATACCGGCGACAGCATCACCGTCGCGCCCGCGCAAACCCTCACCGACCGCGAGTACCAGAACCTGCGCGACCAATCGATCCGCATCATCCGCGCGATCGGGGTCGAGACGGGCGGGTCGAACATTCAGTTCGCGATGCACCCTGAAACCGGCCGCGTGATCGTGATTGAGATGAATCCACGTGTTTCCCGCTCCAGCGCACTCGCCTCGAAGGCGACCGGCTTTCCGATCGCGCGCGTGGCGGCCAAGCTCGCCGTCGGCTACACGCTTGACGAGCTCACCAACGACATCACCGGCACCACGCCGTGCAGCTTCGAACCGACGATCGATTACGTCGTCACCAAGATCCCGCGCTTCGATTTCGAGAAATTCCGCCCGACTGAGCCGATCCTGACCACTCAGATGAAATCCGTCGGCGAGGTGATGGCGATGGGCCGCACTTTCGAAGAATCCTTCGGCAAGGCGCTGGCGGGTCTTGAGTACAGCGTGCACTGGATGGCGCCGATCTCGCACCACCGCCTCGTCGAAGATGCACCGAAATCCCTCGACTACCTGCTGACGACGCCCACTCCGCTGCGCCTCTGGGCGATCGGCGACGCGTTCCGCGCGGGCATGACCGTGCAGGAGATCGCCAAAAAATCGGGGATTGATCCCTGGTTCCTCGGGCGTCTGCAAACGCATCTCTCTTACGAAACCGTCATTCGGGATTCCGCCTGGCCGCTGCCAAAAGATCTTTTCCTCGAGGTCAAACGCCGCGGCTGGACTGATCGCGCGATCTCCGCCGTCCGCTCGTTGACCGAAACCGAGGTACGAACCGCGCGCGAAGCTTTGGGCTTGCACGCGGCATTTCAAAGCGTGGACACCTGCGCCGCGGAATTCGAAGCCAAAACGCCCTACCTCTACTCGAGCTACAGCGGAACCGATGAGTCGAAAATCTCTGCCAAAGCGAAGGTCATGGTGATCGGCGGCGGCCCGAACCGGATCGGCCAAGGGATCGAGTTCGACTACTGCTGCGTGCACGCCGCGATGGCGCTCCGGAGCATGGGAATCGAAACCATCATGGTCAATTCGAACCCCGAGACCGTAAGCACGGACTTCGACATGTCCGACAAGCTGTACTTTGAGCCGCTCACGCCCGAGCACGTGCTCAATATTTCGAGGCTCGAGAAGCCACTCGGAGCGATCGTGCAGTTCGGCGGACAGACGCCGCTCAAGATCGCCAAGGCACTCGAAAAAGGGGGCCTAAAAATTCTCGGAACGTCCACGGAGAGCATCGACCTCGCCGAGGACCGGGAGCGCGGCGACGCGCTCTTCAAGAAGCTGAAGCCCCTTGGCCTCGAACAACCCGAAGCGACGACCGCACGCACGGCGGCCGAAGCAATCGAGCGCGCCGGCGCGATCGGCTACCCAGTCGTCGTCCGCCCCTCCTACGTGCTCGGCGGCAAAGCGATGCGCATCGTGCACAGCGAGGCGATGCTCCGCCAGTTCATCGGTGAGGCTCTGCACTTCAGCGAGGACAAGCCGGTACTGATCGACCGCTTCCTCGACCGCGCAACCGAAGTTGACGTCGACGCGATCAGCGACGGCAAGGAAACGTTCATCGGTGGCCTCATGGAGCACATCGAGGAAGCCGGCATTCATTCGGGCGACAGCGCCTGCAGCCTGCCGGTCGCGACCCTGAGTGTGGCGATCTGCGATCGGATTCGCACTTATACGCGTGAGCTCGCCAAGCAGCTGCGCGTGATCGGGCTCATGAACGTGCAGTACGCGATTCAAGGCGACCGCATTTTCCTGCTCGAGGTCAATCCGCGCGCCTCGCGCACCGTTCCGTTCATCAGCAAAGCCGTCGGCCGCCCGCTCGCTAAACTTGCCGTTCAAGTCATGATGGGTAAGTCGCTGCACGATCTCGGTATTCGGAGCGACCTCGATCTCGATCTCAAGACTTTCCACGTCAAAGCCCCGGTTTTTCCGTTCTCGAAGTTCCCCGGTGCCGATACGTTGCTCGGCCCCGAGATGAAGAGCACGGGCGAGGTGATGGGCGGCGCGTCCACCTTCGGCACCGCGTTTGCCAAGGCGCAGATCGCGGCCGGTCAGAAGATCCCGCTGAAC
>JBEIOW010000568.1:0-1778 GCA_040377385.1 Bacteriovoracaceae bacterium
GAGGATTTCCAACGCCAGATCCCGACGGCGCCGGTAGATTGACACCTGCTCATCAAACGCGGATTCGGGCAGCTTCAAAACCGCGACTCCCGCCGCTTGCGTCAACGAACAAATACCCGAAGTCGTTTGTCCCTGAAGGAGCGAGATCATTTGGGTAATCGCCTTTGGCGCCACCGACCAGCCCAGCCGCCAGCCCGTCATCGCGCCCGACTTCGACAGCCCGTTGACGGTCACCGTGCGGTCGCGCAACTCGGGACAGGCCGCGAGAAACGAGACGTGCTTCTGCCCATCGAGCAGGATGCGGTCATAGATCTCGTCGCTCACGACGACGACGTCACGTCCGTGCGGGTGACTGAGGAGCACTTCCCCAATCTTGCGAAACTCTTCCGCCGTGTGAACGGCTCCCGTGGGATTGCTCGGCGAGTTGAGAAACAGGACGCGCGATTTCGACGTGAGCGCTTTCGCGAGCGCATCCGCTGTGAGCTTGTACGAATTCGCAAAATCGCCGGCGATCGGTACCGGCACGCCCCCAGCAAGCTTCGCCATATCCGGATAGCTGAGCCAGTAGGGTGCCGGAATCAGCACCTCGTCGCCTTCATTCAGCAGTGCCTGCATGACGTGCGAGATCGCCTGCTTGCCCCCATTGGTCACGACGACATCCTGCGCGGTCCACGGCGCGGACCCGAAACCCGGGTGCTGAGCGTTGGTCTTTTTAGCGATCAGTTCACGAAGCTCCAGGATCCCTGGGGCCGGAGTATACTTGGAGAGGTTGCGATCCAACGCTTCGCGCACCGCCTGCTTGGCGACGTCCGGAGCTGGGAAGTCGGGCTCGCCCGCGGTGAGGTTGACGACATCCTCGCCCTTGGCCTTCATCGACTGGACGAGCGCGTTGAGCTTGAGCGTCGCGCTCTCGGAAACCCCCGTCAGTCGGCGACTCGGACGGAAAACGTTCACGCGGAGTCCCCTTTCCCCTGACTGATCTTGCGCGGAATTTTGTCGGCAAGTCGGCGCAATACGACGGGCGGCACGTAAGGCGACACATCTCCGCCATAGTGGAAGAGCTCCTTGATCATCGAGCTGCTCACGAAGTACAGATTCTGCGCCGTCATCATGAACACCGTTTCCACTTTCGGGTGGATGGTCTTGTTCATCGTCGCCATCATGAATTCATATTCGAAATCGCTGGCCGCGCGGAGGCCCCGGATCACGGCATTGATCTGGTGATCGCGAGCGTAGTCCATGATGAGCCCGCTCCAAAGATCGACGCGCACGTTCTTACGATCCTTAACCACTTCGCGAAGAATCTCGACACGCTCTTCAGGCGTGAAAATTGGGTGCTTGTGCCCGCTGCCCGCGACCACGATGACCACTTCGGAGAAAAGGGAGAGACTGCGATCCAGAATGTCCAGGTGACCGTTGGTCACGGGATCGAACGAACCGGGATACACCGCGCGAGAGCTCATCGGGGAGGGTTTCCTGTTACCGCTACCTTACACGGAATCCGCGCGGCGGTAAGTGGTGAGCACGCTGTCGCCATAGTTTTTCTCGCGAACCTTGACCAAGAAGGGCGGATTTTCTGGCAATTCGTCGAGTCCCGCTTTGAGTGGACTCCATTCCAGACAGAAGACCCCGTCGACGGAAAGAACCTGGTCCCACGGGGTCGACTCCAAAAGCGCGAGTTCCAATCCTGCCGCGTACGGAGGATCGGCGAGCACGATATCAAATGGCGCCGCCGTCTCTTGGGGGAACTTTCCGAGATAGGCCTCTACCGTGCCCAC
>JBEIOW010000051.1:0-8741 GCA_040377385.1 Bacteriovoracaceae bacterium
ATCGGGCACCCATTCGGAACCCCTCACCTCTTTGTAAATTTTTCGGCCTTGGGTGAGGTGGGTGAACGGATGTACTTCAACGCCTACAACCCAAATGGAAACTTCTTAAAACTTTTCGCAGTCAGTAAAACGGGGGTGATCACGCAGGTATCGAATACGCGCGGCGACCAATCAATCGCGGACTCAGTATCGAACTTCAGCGTCAATCCCGCCGGCACGCACGCCTACTTCGGCGCCTACAACAGCAACGGCAACTTTTCGAAACTCTTCAAGCTGGACTCCGCGGGCTCGATCACGCCGGTTGCGGATATCAAGAACAACGCTAGCGTCGCCGACAGCTATACGGGACGCGCTCATTTCAACGGGGCCTATTATTTCGGCGCCGCCAATCAAAACGGTCTCTTCCGAAAACTTTTCAAAATCGACGCCGACGAGAACGTCACGCAGGTGAGCAACCTTCGAGGCAACCAAAGTGCGGGGGATTTGGTCACGACGGTGTCGCTCGTCGAATTCGATGACGCTCTCTTCTTCGTTGGCAACAATGCCGCCAGTAACGTGCGGAAACTCTACCGAATGGGGTCCGACGGTGAAATCGTCCAGGTCTCCAATTCAAGCGGTGCCTCGAACGCTCACGATCTGGCGCTCAACGCGGTTTTTACGACTGCGGGCGATTCGCTCTACTTCGCAGGCTACAATCCGAGCGGCGGATATAAACTCTTTCGCTTAAGTCGAGTAGAGTCGCCCTGAGCGCCACTAGGTGCCGTTCAGATAGGTCCTCCGTTCCAAAAGGGACCAAAAACACAGGCATTTTTCGAGCTTCTGGGAAGGACATTGAACATTATAATGCTATGCATTATAAGCATTTTCCTGTGTCCGTCCACCTTACCCATCGGAGATTTCCCATGCTTCGTTCGACTCTCGTTGTTGCTCTCGTTTCGCTTGTTCCCAACCTGGCGCTTGCTGAAGCAATCGCCCCCAAAGTGGCGCTTAAGCTGCTGATCGAACAATCTGCTACGGTGAAGGTGTACGCAGAAAGTACGCCTGGCACGCTGAGTAGCATCGGCAGCGTCTCGACCGTTCTTACCGGCCTCATGCTGGGGATCGACGACCAGACGCTCAACTCGGTCAGCAACCAGTGTAAGGCGGTTAACGCCAGCGAGCGTTCTTCGTACGGCGAAGACACCGTTTGCACGCTCTCCATCCACAACTCGGATCGCCCGGATCTCGTGGAAGGTACGACGGAATCGAGTGCAACCTACACGTACAAACTCAAGGGCAAGAAGATCGTCGGCGGCGTTCGCGCGAACTACTTCGGCTGATCATTTGAATCAGAAAACAAAAAGCCCCGCTGGTGCTTGGCACTAGCGGGGCTTTTTGCTTGGAGTGTGCGAACTCTTGCCGAGTAGAGCCAGCGCAGTCACCCCCGACTGAGCCGGCTCTACTCGCGCTACTGGAAAACGTGGCGGCTACTGACAAAGCTCCGCGAACGTTTCCGGTTCAACTGAATAGGGACGGTTGCCCAAAACGTCCATATCGTCGAACACCAGGCCAAAGGTCCCCATCCGCGTGCTGTTTTTCGTTTTATGCTGGATGGAGTCGAGAGCCTCTTTCGGATTTTCCACATCCGCGATGGTCAGCTCGCGAAGGAGAGCTTTTTTGAAAGTCACGCTCCTCCAGGGACTGCGCCGGAGCCGCATGGCAGCAACCGGCATCGTTTGATCGATCGTCGCGGTACCGGACATGTAAGCTTCGAGAAATTGGCAGACCTTCTCTTCGCGCTCGAGGCGGAAGGGCGAGCCCTTGAGAACTTGGGCCTCGAGTCCGGCCACCCAAGACATTGCCAGTCCTGCTAGGGTTCCGCCCCGATCCGCCGAAGCGACCGTAGAGAAGGTCAGACCTGCGAGACAGCTCAGAATCAGATACTTTTTCATGGGAACCTCGTCGTTAAACTTGTGGTTAAATTTGTTGTGACGCAGTGAGTTATAATCGAATTACCGCTGCCGTTCCAATGAAACCCTGCTTCGAGAAGGGGAAGTGTTTTCGACGCCGATGCGGCCGCGGTGAAAACAGGTCTCGGCCTAGCGCTCGCGACGAGTGACCGGGTAAAGGAGCACGCTCAGGTGGTAAACCTCATCGGTTCCCTGCGGATTGCGTTCGGACTGGCGCTGGATTTTCGCGGCCATCTTGCGTCGTTGCTCACGCACGAATTTTCGGACCGCTTCGACTTCGGAGGCGTTGAGCGCGAGCACCGTCGTGCCGAACTCGCGTCGGTCAATCGGCGTACCTTCGAGTGCCTCGGTGGCGCGCTTCAGGCCCTCGCGGTGATAGTTGCGAATCGCAGCGCTCGGAATGTCGTAAGTCGTACTGAGCTTCTGATCCGACGCAATCCAGCGTGTGCCTTTACGTTCCACGAGCCGGAGCGTTTCCAGCCGCTCGAGTGCATCGACGACTTGCTTGGTCTCGATTCCGAGCCGCCGAGCGAGCCAGGCCGGCTCCGACTTCGCGTCGCGAGTCTCCAGTAGCGCAAGCAACGGGAAGTAGAACCAATTCGCGATCAGTTCAAACTCACTCTCGGTGAGCGCGAGGAACTCGCGAAGCTTCTTTCGATCAACACGCCGCTGCTCGATCGACTGACGATCCGCCGCCAAACGCATCCGCAACGAGCGCGATTGCTCGGCAGGGAGTTCAAGATAATCCAGGATGCGATCTGCGCATTCCAGCGTGAGGGGCTTCTTGCCGGAGAAAAGAAGCGACAGATGGGCAGGACTCAGCTTCAGGCGTTTCGCGAGCGCGCGCAAGCTGAAGGCTTTCCGCGAGAGCTGGATCTCCTTGAGACGACGTTGAAGGAGAGCGAGAATCTCGTGAGCAGAAGACTGAATCGGCGAAACAGGTGTCGCAGCCAAGGGATGCTCCTCAGTGCTTCTTGAGGCTCGCCGGCTTGCGCAGAGGCTTCATCAGGTAAGGGAGTCGCACGCGCTTTAGTGTCGGATAGGCGGAGGCGCGGCGGGAAAGCTCATCGAAGCATCCGACTAAACCTTCGCATTTGAGGACGTGCGGGGCGGCAAACGCGATCGCGACCGCGCGCCGAGCAAAAAGCGAGTTCACGCGCGAGTCGCGGCTGCGGTGGCGATCTAGGGTGACGTAAAGGATCTCATGCAGCTTGAGCGCGGCCTCTTCCTGCGGAGATTGAGCAAGGAGCGGAAAAAGCGCTGAGTTGATGACCACCGCGCGGGCGGAGACCCGCTCGGCGAGAAACTCGACGGTAGCCGGTGAGACGCCGCTTGAGCACGGGATAGATCCAAGTCGATCAAACCAGAGGTCAGGTTCGAGACCGAGATCAGCGGGACGAGCGTCGCTCTTGTCGCGCGGTTCGTTGCGAAAGGTCCCGGTCACCCGGTTCCGCGCCGCTTCGGCGAGGTTACCCAAGATCTCGATCCGGTCTTTGAGACGGCTAATCGCCGCCGTGAGCTCCTCATCCGCATTCGCTCGCGGCGAATCCAGCGTGAGGCCGTAGATCGTCTGCGCTTCCCACAGATCCAGGGTGCGCGCCGAACGTGGTTCGCCCTTCGAATCACGACAGACGAGACCAGGTCCGCCGTTACCGACTTCCCGCTCACGCGCTGAGGCGGACGTGATCGCGAACAGACCGAGAACAATGACGAAGCCGATGCTATTCATCCGTGGTCCCTCTCATCGAGAGTCGCATGAATGCAGTGGCGGGGGCTAACGGCAGTTTTCTGACGAGCTCTGATGCAGTGAAACTCAGAACCGGCAGGAAAGAATCGTCTTCAGCCGCGTGAAGAGCCCCTTCACCTGAACGTTGAAGGAAAGTGGCCGACCCGCGTTGTCGACGGTCAGCCGCACGTGTTCCGTCGTCTCGAGAGCCGACGTCCCACGGCGGGTCATGACGAACTCGTTCGGCGTGTTCCGCTGCACGAAATGCGAGTCGTTCACCATGGTATTCACCGGCACCCAGTAGGTGCGCTTCGTGATCGCGCGGGTGTTGCCGAATCTGGACACTTCGTCTTCGATCGACATAAAGAGCTGGTCTGCAGGGACAGCGAGACGACCTGAAGAGATCTCGCGGTACTCGAGCGCTAAGTTGCCACCTAAGCCACTGCTCACCATCATGAGTCGCATGGCGCACGGGTAGCCGCCGCGATCCCGTCCGGCAACTGGCTGCGACTGCGTGGAATCCAAGAGTTTTTGCACGGCCTTCGGAAGTTCGTCGGCGATGGCCATCGTAGGTGCAGAAAAAATGAGAAGAGCGATCAGGGACTTTTTCATGGGGCATCTCCATTGGGGTTGGATGAGCGGGGCTTAAATGGGCACGTCCAGTTATAGAAAAAGGGACCCGATCAATCTGCTTAGAAAAAATGGATCGATAAGCTCCCGTAATTCCAGAGGAGCGGGGCTCTCTGCGGGTCGATGTTCACCAACCAAGAACGAAACCTCGTGGCTGAGGCGCGATAATGCAACGATTCTTAACTCATCGCGTTATAAATGGAGGCCAAATGTCCGGACGTCGAATTGCCTAAGAGGATTCCCTATATGCGCTTCGCTCATCGCCTCTGCTTGACCTCATTCGTGACTCTCCTCAGTCTCTACGGACTTCCAATCATCGCTCATGCGGCGATGGACCCTGGGCTGCCTTCAGATCTCACTAGCGTCGTTAAGCTTGAAACGGCCGACTCGAGCGCGCTCTGCACGGGGATCGTCGTGGGAAATCATCCTCTGACCGTCCTGACTGCGGGACACTGCTTGTTAGGCAACGCGATCAAGTTCGAAGGCAAGTACCCTGTCTTTTACAAAACCTTCAGCGATATGGCCGTCGCCCAACCTTTGGACTCGGCTCGAGACGTCGGAATTCTGGTTTACGGACATCGCGCCGATACGGTCAAAGACTCAGAAATCTTCAACGTTCTTCCTGTATCGCTTGATCTCAAATCCGAAGTTGAAGTTTGCGGTTTCGGTAAACCCACATCAGGACGAAGGATGTGCGGAAAAAATAAGATCGCCGCAACGCAGGGGCGAATCGCAGAATACGTCAACGAGATGGGGCAAGATGGAATTCGGTTCATGAACCTTTTCCGGAGCATCGTCGAGTCTGCTCCGAGCCTCTTCTACTTCACGAAGATCATCGATTTTCGTCTGTCCGAAACGGGTCCGAACGGACCCGCTCTTGGCGGGGGAGATTCCGGCGGCCCTTGGTTCGTCAAGAACGAGAATGGGAAACGAACGGTCGTGGCGGTGAGTATCTTCATGAAAGAGAAAGGCATGTTCTCGGCGGGATATCCGGTTCAAAGCGAAGCGGTGCAAGAGCTTCTGCAGAGCGCCCTGGACCAGGGTGGCGTCGTCGAGGGTTTTCGGCGTTAGTCGATCCCGTACGCCGCATGGCAGATAACCAGGGGGGCTTTTCTGGTGCCGGCGCGAGCCGGCACCAGAAATAGAAATTAAAAAGCCCATGGTAAAAATCGGGGGCTTTTTTCGTGCCGGCTCGCGCCGGCACCAGAAGTAGAAATTAAAAATCCCTGTTATCAAACAGGGATTTTTAATGATGGACCCGATCGGGTTCACTCGGGCCTCCTGGCCCTCGCCCTTCGGGCGCGCAGTCTCGCTTTGCGAGCCTCGCGTGCAAAAATATCATCCTGATATTTTTGTCGAACCGTTCCTCACTTCGTTCGGGCGGTTCTCACCCGCACCGAGTGCACATTAAAAAAGCCTCCCGGGCCGTTGGCCTGGGAGGCTTTTTTAATGGTGGACCCGAACGGGTTCGAACCGATGACATCCAGCTTGCAAAGCTGGCGCTCTACCAACTGAGCTACGGGCCCACTCTCAGGAATGCCTGATCAGAAGGGTTCTACGAGAACTCGATTCAATATGCTAGAGATTTTGGCGATGAATTCCGTAGGCCTGTTAAATGCCGAAAACTACCGCCAGGGCTTCCTGGTGGACGAGGAACTGCTCGCGGGCGTAACCGCGGCCAAGGCTCCCGAGACCGGCTTTATGGCCTTTGTTTTGCGTCATACGACCGGTGAGTACCTGGGCACGGCCCGGTACGATCAGCTCGATGAGGCGCTCCACGCCATCAACCGGATTCCGCGCGAATGGGCTTTTGACTCGACCCATGGCTGTGGGAATTCGGAGTGCGGGGCCGCCGGCAAAGGCTCCTGCCCAGCCGGGGGGTGCTCCAAGCTTTCTCGTTCGGTGGCCACTTCTTCTTGAGCCTTAGGTAGCGCCCTTAGACAAGCTCTCCGCGCAGGGCAAAAACCGCGAGAGGATCCGGACGCTCTGGGTTCCGGAGAGATAAAACAGCAAGGAAAAGACGAGTAGCGAGAAGTACCCAAGTGGCCCGTCGGCGGCGGTCGTCGCGCGCGGCAGGTCTTCGAGTACATCGAGTCCCGTCATCAGAAAGAAGAAGACCGCGCCCGAGAGGACGCTGAGGTAGCGGTACCGGTCGCGAAGCGAATCGAGATCCGCCCGGAAGAGCCGGGTGATTTCCATCCACTGGGCCGGCACTCCGCCCACCTGCGAGCGAAGCTGGTCGGTCACGGCCTGGCGCCAGAGTTGCTCGCGTTCGAATTGTCCGAGCACGTTCCCCACCCCACCCAGACGTAGCACTCGCGGTGCATCGCGGATCACCTCGGAGAAGAGGAAAAAAACGGAATAGAGCACCGGGAAGAGAATAAGGATCCAGCCGAGCGCCCCGCGTAAGCTGGATGGAAACGCGCCGACGCGGATCAGGATGGTCGCGGCCAGAAAAACCACGAGCGGCACGCCTAAGCACCAAAAGAAGAACGTCCGCATGCGTTTGGCGGAAAGGAAACGATCCTTGCTGTTCTCCTGCTCGATCGCGCGGAGAAAACGGGCGTAAAGCTCGGTCACGTTCTGGCCATCGCGGCCCAAGGTGGCTGGGTTCATAGGACCAGTGTAGCAGAGATCAGATCGAGCGGATTAGAAGGGCTCGGCGATGGTTTCGCGGAGCCGCAGAATGGACTTAGCCTTCCCGTCACGCTCATCGATATCGATGACGACACAGCCGTACCCACCTGGTCCCTCGGCGGGCTCGTACCGATGCGGGCGTTTGGTGAGAAACCGCTGAATGGAGATTTCCTTCTTCACGCCGATCACGGAATCAAAACAACCGGACATGCCGACATCGGTGATCGCGGCCGTGCCACCAGGAAGAATCCGTTCATCGGCAGTCTGCACGTGTGAATGGCTGCCGACGACCGCACTCACCTTGCCGTCCATGTAATGCGCGAAGGCTTGTTTCTCAGAGCTCGCCTCGCCGTGAAAATCGATGAGCACACATTGCACATCGAGTTCCTCCAGGCGATTGGCCTCCGCATCCGCGGCGCGGAACGGGCAATCAAGCGCGTCCATGAACACGCGACCCATCACTTGAATCACACCGAGGCGCGGGCCCTGGCGGCGTTTGCACTCGACCACGGTCGAACCGCGGCCCGGCACTTTGAAAGAGGGATGATCGGGATAGTTGGCGGGACGAATCAGGCGATGCGTGGTCGCCATGTACGGGATGATCTGCTTTTGGTCCCAAGCGTGATTGCCGGTCGTGATGACGTCGACGCCGAGATCAAAGAGTTCGTCGGCCATTTCGGGCAAGACGCCGTTGCCGTGACAGAGGTTCTCGCCGTTCAACACGACGAAATCGATCGCGTGCTTGGGCACGAGTTTTTCGATAGCGATCTTCACGGCTTCACGCCCAGGGCGGGCGTACACGTCGCCGAAGTAGAGAACTTTCATAACGCTGGCCGTCTTAGCACAGACGCAGCGAGTCGGCGCGGAAAAGTCGGAGGTCTTGGCCGGGGGTCAGGATCCAGTCCATCCGCTGGTCGTGGGCCTCGTCGGGGACCTCGGAAAGAAGCTGAAATTCCAGCAAAAGCGCGACTCGCGCGATCGCCGGATGGGCCTGAAGAAACCGGTCGTAAAAACCTGCCCCTCTCCCCAGCCGATAACCGCGCACGTCCCAGGCAAGCCCGGGCACGACCACGAACCGAAGACGTGACGGATCGACTTCCTCGAGTGGACCTTCCGGGTTCGATGTTCCGCGGGCTCCCTTATTCCAAACCCAGGGCCAGGGAGCGTGCGAACAGACAAAGCCCATCTGAGTTCCGTCGTCCGTGAGCTTCGGAAACGCCAACGTCCATCCGAGACGCTGCAATTCCGGCGCGAGGATTTCTTCGAGCGGCAACTCATCACGGGCCAGTGAACGGAAAAGCCCAATCACATCCCTTCTTGGCTCGGGAAGAACGGTTCCGGAAATCGAATCGAGAAGTTTTCGCGCCAGCACCGTAGCCGCCGTCCGCTTCTCCTCCGCGGAGAGTGCGGCCATCTTTTGGATGGTTTCGACTCGGAGAGCGCTCTTCGTGGTCATCTCAAGAGGAAGGACGGTCGAGCAGGTTCATGAGGGATTCGGCCTTGCTCGCGACTTCCTGTTGGTAAGTGGCCAGTCCGCGCGTGGCTCGCACGTACTCCTCGGCGAGTTCAAGATAAGCCAGGAGAAGCACATGGTGAGGCGCTTGCTCGCGCCGCACTCGAGATTCCGCCGAACGAATCCCGGCACGCGCGAGCCGCAGCGTCTCTTCGACGAGCTCGGGCTCACCCTGCGAACGGATGGGGATTTTTTGGCCACGAAGCTCGATCTCATGAACGGGAGAAGCGTTCGGCGTCGTCATCACAGGGCCTCCAGAATCAGCGCGATACCTTGACCGCCACCG
>JBEIOW010000105.1:0-6800 GCA_040377385.1 Bacteriovoracaceae bacterium
CTTCCTCCGCCTGGCAAATCTCCTGAATCGAATAGACGACGTCGCTCACGTACTCTTGGAGGGAGTAGTTCATCGAGCTGTCGAAGCTCGTGCGTGAACCGTCGTAATCGACGCCCAAGCCACCGCCGCAATCCAGGTACTCGAGGTTGAGACCCATCTTGCGAAGCTTCGCGTAGATGCGGGTGCCTTCCTTGACGGCGTCCTTCACGGTCCGGATGTTGGTGATCTGGGAACCGATGTGGAAGTGCAGGAGCTTTAAGCTCTCCTGAAGGCCTTCGGCGCGGAGGACGTTGATCGCGTGCAGAATTTCCGGCGTCGAGAGGCCGAACTTGGCGAACTCGCCGCCGCTCGACTCCCACTTGCCGCTGCCTTTCGAGTAGAGCTTGCAACGGATACCGACGAGCGGAGTCACGTTGAGTTCTTTGGAAACCGCGATGATCTGATAGAGCTCGGATAGCTTCTCGACGATGATGATCACGCGCTTTCCGAGCTTGATGCCCGAGAGCGCGATGCGGATGAACGCGTAATCTTTGAAGCCGTTGCAAAGGATGAGTGCTTCCGGCGGCGTGTTCATTGCCATCACGGCCATGAGCTCGCCCTTGGATCCAGCCTCAAGGCCGTAGTCATACGGACGACCAGCGTCGACGATCTCTTCCAAGACCTCGCGCATCTGATTGACCTTGATCGGATAGACGCCTTTGTAGCGTCCTTTGTAGCCGAACTCGGCGATGGATTTTTTGAACGCTTCGTTCAGCGTGACGACGCGGTGACGAAGGATATCTTGAAAACGAATCAGGACCGGCATGCCGACGCCTTGCGATCGCACGTCGTCAATCACGCTCATGATGTCAATCCCGGGGCCTTCGCCACGACGCGGATGGACGGTCATGTTGCCGGCGGGATTGATGCTGAAGTACTGATCCCCCCAGTTCTCGATGTTGTAGAGTTTCAACGAGTCGGAAACGCCCCAAGTCTTCATCGCTTACGTCTTGCCCCCATAGCGGTCTTCAAGGCTTGCGCTTATCATGACGCATCAAGGCAATCCACGAAAAATCCAGAGCTCGCGACTTCTCGCCTCGTCGGCGATGGCACAAGCGATGCTTCCCTTTCGATGAACGACAACGATCTCCGATCAAAAAAACGTCCATCACCAAAAACACGGAATTTTTGCCCCGAAAATAACGCATTCCTCGACCGCCAAGGCGGCACCCTCAGGAGAATCAACCCATGGCCAATCCACTCCGCACCTCACACCCTTCCACCCCCATTCTCACTCCACCAGCCCCTGCCCGCGTCATCTCGACACCGGCGCCGACCTTTGTTCCCACCAAGGCAATTGCCCATTGGACCGCGCTCGCTGTGGGGGGAGCCTTCCTCCTCATCGCTCTCGTTGGCTTCGCGCTGCCTGAATTCATGGGCACCCATTTGAGCGCAGTCCACAATTGGATCCACCTCATTTCAGGGGCCGCGGCCATCGCCATCGGACTGAATGCGCAAGCCAGCACGGCGCGGCGCTTTTGCTTCGGCTTCGGGGCAGCCTACGGACTCCTAGGACTAGCGGGATTTGCGTTTGGCCAACCCGGCATTCTGCGAATGGGGGAAGTATGGATGGAAGAGAGCCAAGTTCTCCGCGTGATTCCAGGAGTTTTTGAGCTTGGAATGAACGATCACATCCTCCACGCGCTTCTCGCGATCGTTCTTCTGGCCGGAGCGACTGCGTGCTGGATCGCGAGCCTCAAGGCGAAGGAAACCAAGCGATCGGTGATTGAGCTGCCGGACGAGAGCCGTCGGATCGCGGACTAAACAGCGGTGCGCGTTCGCAAGACGCTCAACGCCCCGTCGCGAATCGTTCCTTCGATCCAGAAGGGCAGACCCCAGCGACGCTCATCGCCGAAAGCCGAACGAATCAGCCGAAAATAGGCTTGGTTCCAGGCTGTTTTGCTCTTCTCTTCCGAGCCAAAAAGCAGCGGTGCGGACCACCCTAGGGCATCGACGAAAGCACGAGCTTCGCTCGACGGAGTGAATTCGCAGACGATCCAGATTCGGTCCGCAGGCAACCCGTTATCACGACGCTGCTGGAGAAATGCCGGTACGTGAGGCGCCGCCTCCTGACAATCTTCGCACCACGGCGCAAGGACGAGGAATCCCGCCGGGCCGTCCGTGACAGCGGCGCCTTTCCAGGCCAATTGTGCGAATGGAAGCGTGATCAATGGAAGGTCCCTCTCCTCTACGAATACCGAGCTCTGCTTTCACCGCCGCACCGATGAAAGGTGCGACGGCGAAGCGAACGGTGGGGCGCGAGACTGTAAGCCGGGTTCTGTCTTGGCCTGGCTCGCGAACCGGCCCGACTTGCGCCAAGGCTTTTACGCGAATTCCGAACCGAGACGATCATTCCTCTGGGATCAGGATTACTCCTGACCTCAAGCGGTCTTACCCGGGGATCGAGGCCGAGCCAGCCTATTGTCCCCCTATTCGACCTTGCACCGGGTAGGGTTTGCCATGCCTCCGTTGTCACCAACGGAGCGGTGGGCTCTTACCCCACCCTTTCGCCCTTACCGAAGACCGAAGCCTCCGGCGGTTTGCTTTCTGTTGCACTGTCCGTCGATGGATCCTCACGAATCCACCGCCTGGCCGTTAGCCAGTACCCTGCTCTGCGGAGCCCGGACTTTCCTCCCGCAGGAACCTTTCGGCCCCCACCAGCGATCGTCCATCCCGCGCCCGTTTTCAGGAAATCAGCGGTCTGCCGATCTCTTGAAAACATTTCTTCAAACTTTTCAGACCCAGTCCTGCGTCGCCCGATCCAGGGTCACCGATGGCAACCCGAGCTCCTTCAGCCACGAGGCAACCGTCAGCGGGAAAAACTTCTCGCTCTCCCGATGCCCGAGCTCCACGAGCGCCAGACCCTTCCGCGAAGCGCCGATCGCGTCGTGGTAATCGGACTCGCCCGTGATGAAGGCATCACAGCCTTGGCGAGCCGCCGCCCCGATGAAATCACTGCCCTTTCCGGCGGCAAAAGCGATCTTTCGGATCGATCTCGCTGCGCCAGGAGGCCGGGTCACGCGTATCTTGGAAACACCGAACACGGCCTTAACACGTCGCAGAAATTCCGCCAAGGGAACCGCTCGATCGAATTCCGCGACAAAGCCATAACCGAGACCCCGGGCGAGACCCTCCCCGGAAGGGCTCTGCAGCAGAGGGTAAAGATCATACGCGACTTCTTCGTAGGGATGGGCGTGCTTGAGCGCTCGTACGACGCTCGCTTCCATCCCTTTGGGCAGAATCGTCTGAAGAAGACGCTCCGGGACTTTCTCAAGGCGACCTGGCTCACCCGTAAACGGATCGGTTCCTTCGTCACCCCGAAACGTGCCCTCACCCGCCACCGAGAAAGAACAGGAGTCGTAATGCCCGATCTGGCCGGCGCCCGCTTCGCATACCGCTTCGAGCACACGCGCATGGTGGGACTCCGGTACGTAGACCGCAAGCTTCACGAGGGACTCTTCCGGGCGGTGAAGGAGCCGGCCCGTCGGCGAGCAGCGCAGTTTTTTCGAGATCATTTCGGCGACCTCAAGCGCAGAGCGGTCGAAGTTCGTGTGCGAGGCAAAAACCGAGACGTTTTCGCGAATCGTCTGATGAACTAGCGAACCCGCTAGAACCTGCGAGGGTCCCCGCCCTTTAGGAAAAATCGCCGGGTGATGATTGATGATCAGGCGGTAGCCATTTTTCCGCGCAACTGCGAGAGCATCGGCGGTGAGGTCCACCGCGATCACGGCGCCCTTCGTACTGGCTTCCGAATCCCCGATGAGCAAACCGACATTGTCCCAAGATTCGGCAACTCCCGGAGGCGCCTTGCGCTCGAGAAAGGAGACGACCTCACGGATTTTCACGACTTCGAGCCACTTTCGGTCGACAGCCCCGCAGCGGACCACGCCTGAAACCCGCCACTCACGTTGACGACATCGCGGAATCCCAGGTGACAAAGAGTTTCGGCCACCATCGCGCTTCGGCGCCCTGACTGACACGAAAGGAAAATTCTCTGATCCCGGCCAAACTCTCCCAGGCGAGTCGCGAATTCCGTCAGGGGTACGTTCTGCGTCCCCGGTATATGAGCTTCCGCAAATTCAGCCGGCTCTCGGACATCGACGAAGCGCGACTCGGCCGCCGCTTCGGTCAGTTTGTAACGGTACTTCGAGGTGTTGAGAGTCGCGAAACGTTCTTCTTTTAGGAAGTCCTCCGCTCCCGGCACGCGGTAACGGCGCTCCATCTCGAGGTTCGAAAAGAGACAGCCCCGTTCCTCGAGGAGGGGGAAGAGCAGGGTGGATTCCGGAAGGTCGGCAATCGCGGTCGGCAGCGGTTCGCTCGCGCCCATCCGCACCGAGTCGCCGGTAAAGACCCAACCTGGACCCGGAACATGCAAAAGTCGGCGTTTCAAGGCATCGGCTTCCAACCAGCGAAGCTGGTCGCCGAAGTATTCCGACGCCAAGCGATCGGGAGGAAACTTCAGCTTCCGCTCATCCGCGAGCCACGGGCCCGCCGACTGAGACGCCGCCAACCGACCGGGCGAGGTCTCCCAAATCATCCGGAGCTGAAGACCTTCGCGAGCGATGAACTCTCGCACCTCTTCGATCGAGTCGACTACGGGGTCAACGACGACTGCGTTCCGCTCCGCCTCTTCCCAGAGGAGATAGCTGAACACACCCGATCCACGGAGCTGCCGAAGCTGAAAGTTCAAAGGCTTCATCCTGTTCTAGGAATACACGATTTCGCGGGCGGCATCACTGGCCGTTCCAACGGAATCCCGTTATTCTGGATCAGAATGAACGTGTTTTCCGACTATCAAGAGTGGATCAACCGAGCTGTAACGTGGTTCGTCATCATTGACCCCGTAGGTACTCTCCCGCTCTTTATCGCACTCACGCGCCACCTCTCCGTTCAGGACCGGAAAAAAGTCGCTCGCAAGAGCATCTTCATCGCTGCGGCCGTGCTGCTCAGCTACGTGGTGGTGGGGCAGATCTTACTCAACGCCATTGGCGTGAGCGTCGAGGCGTTCCGACTCGCCGGCGGAATCATCCTTTTCCTGCTCGGGCTGCGGATGGTTTTCGAGAACACTGCTCCCACTTCAAGCGCCCACCCTGAGCCGGGCCATGACATCGCGGTCTTTCCGCTCGCGATCCCCTCCATTGCTGGACCCGGAGCCGTCATGGCGGCGATCGTGATGACGGACGAAACACAGTTCAGCTTCGCGGAACAAGCCGCGACCGTGGGGCTCATGCTCGGTGTGCTGGCGATCACCTATCTGTTTTTCATTTTTGCCACGAAGATTCAGCGCTGGATCGGGGACACGGGCGGCAACGTGATCTCGCGCGTGATGGGGATGATTCTCTGCGCGCTGGCCGCGCAATCGTCGATTGACGCGATTCAGGCGATGCTCAAGAACTGAGCGCCGATCACCGCCCCAGCGGCAAAACCCAGAATCCCTGTGGTTCCGAGCTGGCCTGAACTCGATCCACTAACTTCCGAACCGCGTCTTCCGGAGTTCGGTGCAGCGGATCCCAAGCAACGGGCATCTCGTCGTGAATCCGAAAGATCTCCCGGAGCATCTCAGTATCTGACGGCGCGATCTCGTGAAGCCACATTTCGCGCGTCCCTTAACTCTCTTCGAGCAGATAAAGCGTATTGTGCGAATGAGTGCGCTTGACCCGCCGATATCCGAGAGTGCGCAGGTCCGTGATGTTCTCATCGGACTCGATAATGAGGAGCTTCGGCAAGAGCGAGCGTGGCGCGCTTGCGAAGAAAGGGTTCAGAACAAACGGCTCTCCGCCCTCGATGTCGATTTTGAGGACATCAATTCGGTTCACTCCCCGATTCTCAAGAACCTGGAGCAGCGGCTCACATTTGACCCGAACCGACGGCGCATCCTCACGTCGTACGATGGTGCCCGCACCCAGATTGCGCGGATCAAAATAGAGCTCGAGTTCCCCTTCCCGGTCGGCGAGCGCGATCGGGAAAACCTCCACGCGTTCGGTCAACCCGTTGAACGCCAGGTTCAAGCTAAAGCGCTCCACCATTCTTGGATTCGGCTCAAAAGCCAAAATACGCCCAGCGGTGCCGAGTAGGCTCGCTGCAAAAAGGCTGTAAAACCCAGTATTCGCTCCAATGTCGACAAAAACGTGGCCGGGTTTCAGGTAGTCAGCCAGGAATTCGCGCTCTTCGTCCTCGTAGTAGCGCGGCATGAAAAGAACGAAACGGTCGCCGAGATTCTCATGAGGGTAGAAACGGCAGCGGATCCCAAATGGGTCGGCATCGACCATCGAGATCCCTTTGAGCGCCAACTTTCTCAGCACAAGCGCGAGCTTGAAGAAGAGCAGATTGCGGCCAAACGCTTGCGCCCAGCGGTAGAAAACATTCCGGTATCCCCGGAAGGCGTAGGTCCCAAACGGCTCAAAATTCGGCGCTACCTGCATTCTCGGGAAATTTGCATACCCGAAGACGAAAGTCACGGTCCCCTCGGGCGACAAGAACGTCCCAATGGGTTATAGGAGGAAGCGATGACCGTCGCGATTCCCGTGCAGCGCTCGACCCAGCTCAAGACTCGTCCCGGTGAGGACAGTCTGGGGTTCGGCCAATACTTTACCGACCACCTTTTCGTCGCGGAATTCGCGGAAGGAAAAGGCTGGGACTCGGGCCGCGTGATCCCGTACGGACCCTTCCAGATCGATCCCGCCGCGAGTGTCTTGCACTACGGGCAGGCGCTTTTTGAAGGAATGAACGCCGTCTCCCAGAAAGACGGCAGCATCGCGGTC
>JBEIOW010000458.1:0-2491 GCA_040377385.1 Bacteriovoracaceae bacterium
CAGAAAAACTGCTTCTGGTGCGCGAAGGCGCCGAAGCTCACGGCCCCGTGATTTCCCGCGCGGAGGCAAGACGACGCCTCGGAATCGACGAGAACAGTTACCTCGTGTTCGGAATGGCGGAGTCAAAACACTCTCTCGCCCAATCCGCGATTCACTTGCTGGCGAAGACCCGCCCCGACGCTCGCCTGGTCATCGTAGGTAAGGTTTACGATATTCAGGAAGACGCGAAAACATCGCTGCCCGGTCGAGTCTCTGATGAGGACCTCCATTTGTGGCTCTGCGCGGCCGACTGCGCCTGGCTTGCCCTAGAAAATATTCTGGTGAATCAGGGGCGACTCCCCCACAAAATTGGTCACTTCCGCATGTACGGGATCCCGACCGTGACCACAGCCACATCCGAGGCCCCCACTTTGGGCGATCCGGGGATCCTGGTTGCCGACTACACTGCTGAAGCCTTTGCTACGACGACGACACAACTGGAGGCCTTGACCGACGAGAATCGCTCGGCCTCCCGCGCTCAGGCCAATTCGGTCTTCGACTGGGACCGCGTCTTGGCACCCTGGCTAGAGAGGGTGCGAATCGAACTTCAGCGCCGATCAAGCAACTGAAGGATTCCCCTTCGGAATCGGTCCGCCATCGCCTCGACACCATATTGTTCGGCACTCGCACGAGCACCCGCCCGCAACTGCTCAAGTAACGCCGGGTTGGAATACCAACGCACCAACTCATTCGCGAATGCCTCCGCATCGCAAGGAACCTGCATTCCGTTCTTGCCCGCAACTAGGTATTCAATTTCGGGGCTATGCACATTGAAGTCAGAAGTGAGCACAGGCAAGCCGGCGGCAAATGCATCGAGAACCGCTAAACCAATCGAGCCTGGATGCACAAAGACGTCCGAGGCTTTAAAGAAGACTGACTTCTCCCTACCGAATTTCGGACCCACAAACTTCACCGCGTGATTGTCCCTGGCCAGTTCCTTCATTTGGTCCAAGTCCTGGCCTGTACCGACGATGATCAGATGGAAGCCCGGGATCAGCCCACGCGCCACGCGCGCGACTTCCAGAAGCACGTCGATCCGTTTCTCAGGAAACAGTCCCCCGCAATAAAGAGCGACTGGGTCGGCATCGGAGATGCCGAGCGAAGCGCGAACGCTACGGACCTCTTCTGCGCTGATGCTGTCGAGTTCACGACGAATCGCGGCCGTATCGATGCTGTTGTTCACCACGAAAATGTTTGCGCCCGGCACACCGTGACGGATCAGATAGTCTCTGGTGCCTTCAGTGTAAGCGAACCATCCGTTGACCCAGTTCAGCGTCAGGCGCTTCACCCATTCGGAGGCTCGAGAACTCGTTTTTCGCCGATTCCACCCGTGTCCAAAAAAAGCGACCTTCTTCAGGCCAAGCTGCGAAAGAAGCAAGAGCGGGTAATTGATCAGATTCTTGTTTCCTTGGTCGACAATCACCAAGTCGGATTGCATGACCTCTCGCCAGGCGCGTTGCCAAAGAGCTCGCCCACCCAGCAGCCAAACATTGCGAATCTGTACCCCAAGGGGCGGAGCAACCAGGGCCTGATCCTGCTTCGCGCGCTCATGACTCACGGCTTGGCCGTAAGCGACTTTGAATTGGATATTTTCGCCACGGAGTTTCTTCTCGAGCTCCAACAGGAACGGCACTCGGTAGTGCTTCACTTCGGGCTCAAGAAAAAGCACCTGTCTCATGGGGTCAACGGTACGCGAGAAGGGCTACGTCAGAGAACATTTTAGGCCAGAGGGTCGCGAGCATATGGTCTGCTCGGCGACCAAGAAGTCGATAGCCACATGCGTACCCGGTCGTCTCGATCGTCGAGTAACCGCACTTTTCCGTCAGCATTCGAGAGAGCGAGCGGTAAGTGAAATAGTGGAAATGCCCCTCATCATAGAGATCCGTGGGCCTACCGTCGTAACGGGTCAAACCCTCATCCGTTGCCGCGGTCGATGGGAATTGGCCCAACATCAGTCGAATTCGGCGAGTGAACTTCGCGATATTTGGCGTGTCGATGTAAACGAATCCGCCCGGCTTAAGAAGGCCCCGGAGCCGCTTCAGCGATTGCACCGGATCAACGAGATGTTCGATCAGTGCAAGCATGATGATGACGTCGTACTGCTTGGGATGGTCTTCGGGAATATTCTCCGCATCCAGAGAAACAATATCAAAACGGGGGTCAGTGAACTCCGTCTTGAGCATCTGAAGGGCACTGTCGGAATACTCGCTGAGGGTGTAGCTCTTGAAGTCGAGATTCGCGGCGAGAAAGCTTCTCGCCACGTAGCCACTGCCCGCACCGATCTCTAGGACATCCCCCCCTTTGAGCTTCTTGGAGATGACCTTCAGCGCCGACTCGTATCGGTTGATCGGGTGATTGACGATCTGGATCGTCTTCTTCTCGGGAGCAAAGCGCGGATCGATCAGACCCTCTGGGGTATAACGGTAGTTGTAATAGTCCTTTAGGCCATGCG
>JBEIOW010000286.1:0-3854 GCA_040377385.1 Bacteriovoracaceae bacterium
AGCGTTTTCTGCCCTGATTCTGGTGGCTACCGCCTGCGGCAAGCACGAGAAGCCGAAATTCATCTACATGCCGGACATGGTTTACAGCCCGGCGATCAAGTCGCAGGAAGGCATTCAGCGCCTGCCCGTTGCGGGCACTATTCCTCGTGGCTATGAGGTCTATCCTTGGACTGGCCAGGATCCGGACACCACGCTGGAAGTGGGCGCGAAGCTTTTGAATCCGCTTCCCGTCACGCGCGAGACGCTCGCGCGCGGCCAGAAGATGTACAACACGCATTGCATCGTCTGCCACGGCCCGGCGGGCGAAGGAGACGGCTACGTTGTTCCTAAATTTCCGCGGCCACCTTCGCTTCAGAGCGACAAAATTCGCGGCTACAAAGACGGTTCGATCTTCCACGTCATCACGGCGGGTCAGAACCTGATGTCGAGCTACGCGACTCAGATCGTCCCGGCGGACCGCTGGGCGATCGCGCACTACATTCGTGCGCTGCAGAAAGCCAAGAATCCGACTCCGGACGATCTCCGGAACTACGAGAAGGAACAAGCGCGCCTTCAGCAGGTTGCGCGCTAAGCGAGGAATCGAACGATGTCAGCACACGGTCACGCACACGCCGAAGTCCGGAATCCTGGAACCTTCCAGGTCTCCTCGGCATTCAAGACGCTCATGATCGTCTTTCTCGTCATCGGGATCGCGGCCTTTGCCGTCGGCTTGAAGGTCGATGCCCACCGCGCCTGGGCGAGCTACCTGCTCAATCACTTCTACTTCTTCTCGCTCGCCATCGGGGGCATCTTCTTCGCGGTGATCCAGTGGATCACGGGAGCGATGTGGAGCGCGCCCGTCCGTCGGGTTGGCGAGAGCTTCACGGCCTACTTGCCGGTCGCGTTCGTTACGTTTCTCATCCTGTTTTTCGGGATGCATAGCCTCTATCACTGGACGCACGAGGACGCCGTCGCGAAGGACATGATCCTTCAGCACAAGGCGGGCTACCTCAACATTCCGTTTTTCTTCATCCGAAACATCGTCTTCTTCGCCGCGATCATTTGGCTGACGCGCAAGCTGATCGGCAATTCACTCCTTCAGGACAAGACCAAGGACTTCGCGCTGACTGCGCGGAACAAGAGCTGGTCGCCCGCTTTCCTGATTTTGTTCGCGATCGGCTTCACGATGAACGCGTTCGACAGCCTGATGTCGCTTGACCCGCATTGGTTCTCGACGATGTACGGCGTGTATTGCTTTGCCGGGATGTTCTACTCGTTCCTCGCGCTGATCACGATCGTGACGATCAAGCTCAAGCGCAACGGGGCACTCGCGGGCATCGTGAACGAGTACCACCTGCACGATCTCGGCAAGTTCATGTTCGCGTTCACGATCTTCTGGGCCTACATCGCGTTCTCCCAGTTCATGCTGATCTGGTACGCCAACTTGCCGGAAGAGACCCCGTTCATGATTCTCCGTATGGAGACGAACTGGTTCTGGATCTCGCTCTTCCTGCTCGTGGGTAAATTCCTCACGCCGTTCTTCTTCTTGCTTCCGCGGGATGCCAAGCGGAACGAGAAGCGCCTGCTCGCCGTCGGCTCGTTCATGCTGATCGCGCAGTGGATCGATCTGCTCTGGTTGATTCAGCCGCAATTCTCCAAGACCGGGCCCCAGATCGGCTGGATGGAGATCGGCACGACTCTCGGATTTATCGGACTTTTCTCGCTCGTCGTGGCCCGTTTCCTCGGGAAGAACACGATTGTCGCGATTGGCGATCCGCGCCTGTCTGAGTCCGTGCATCACCATCATCAGTAAGTTCATCAGTCAGTTTGCCGCGATCGACTTTGCGGCCTAAAAACAGAAAGAGCCGGAGAGTTTCCTCTCCGGCTCTTTCGTTTTGGCGCATCGGCGGTGAGGCCGTGCCGCCTATCCGCGATCTCCCGGGTTGCCCCGAGCATTCGCGGGTTCGGTCACCGTGTTAAACGGCGCTCGACTTGGTCGGTCCGCTCGGGCGAGCGGCATCTCGCGAGGTTTGAGTCGCATCGGTCTGCCACGATTCGCCTTCGCGTTTCGTGCTGGGATCTACGATCTCCGGATTGTGGTTAGGTTCCCAGTCGGGTTTGATCGAGCCGGTTGATGAACCGGCGTCCGTACGGACGGGTTGCGGTTTTTTGGTCGCATCGCGTCCTTCTTCGATCTGCGTGTCCGTAGGGGTTGCTCGGTCGCTTCGGATGTTGTCGTGACGGATTTTCTTTTCCGTCGAGGTGCCAACGTCTTTTCCGCCGACAAATTCTGCGCGCGCTTGTGTGGAACGATCCGCCTCCATCGAAGCGTTGCTGTTGATCTTCTCGTCCTTGTTCATCTTCTCGTCCTTATTCATGCCTTTTTCTCCTTTGCCACCGTCCATCAGGTGTTCGATTTGATCGCCGAGCTTCTCGAGCGCGTCGCCGATCGTTTGGTAGCCTTTGCCTTCGAGGCGATCACCGAATTGCTCGATCCGGTCACCGATTTTACGAAGGTTGCGCTGGAGCGCTTCCCGCGTGCCGCTGGTGTTCTTGCTACTCGGGGAAGTGTGGGTCGTGTTCGTGTTCATTAGAGAATCTCCTGGTTGGCCGCGGGTATTCCGCACGGCGGTTGTGCCAACGAAGAGAGCAATCGGGGTGCCAGGGCGTCACGCCCTAGTGATGAGCCAAAAGGGCCCGAAGCAGCGAGTGCTCCGGGCCCTTTGGGTGGGAATCAGGCTTCTTTACGGATTGCGAACGCATCTCCAGCCATTCTTGACGGACTTGACGCGATAGGTGCGTTCCGCCTGCACGTTCAAGGGATGGCCTTCGCTATCGCGCAAAGATTCAAGTGCGTTGAGACCTTCAGCGTTTTCGCGCGAGAACTCGGCCGTTTGTCCGCTTTGACCCGTAGTGAGCCGAGCGGGATTCGAGAACCAATCTTCTCCGGCATGTGCGGTCGCAGTCGCGCTCGTTTCCGTGAACCATTCCACTTGCCGCTCGTTGCGCGGGCGAGTCCCTTCCGGGCATCTGAGGACACGACCGTCGTCCGCCGTGAAATCTCGGGGACCCGGAACCGTCGTGCTTTGCGGCGCCGCCGCGACCGGTGGCTCCGATTCACCCGAAGATAAGGGCAGGTTGCCGTCCGGGCGGTCGCAAACGAAGTACTGGAAGGCGTACTGGCGTTTGTTCAGATCCGCATCGACCGTGCGTCCAAAGTCGGGAATTGCTTCGGGCATTCCATAGCCGGGAAGCGTTCTTCCGAGTGCGCGATTGTGGCCGATGTAAACCTGCGAGAGACGTTCTTTATCCCGACCGGTGACGGATCTTTGCACGATGAGACGCCCTCCCACGCCCCGGCGGACGGAATCATGCATTTTAAAGTACGCGGGGGTTTCCGGGTTCGCCCAGTTCGACCCTACGCTCACCTGCCAGCCGAGTTGAATATCACGCGCGAGGTTGGAGTTTCCTGAGCGATCCTTTCCGTAGTGGAAGTCGTAGCGACGGTCCGCAAGTTCGGTTTGATTCGAGAACAGGAGGCGATTTTTTACGGTGCTGCCTTCGATCTTGAATCGAAACGTCGGGACGTGTTCGTAGTAAAAAAGGTTCTCGATGCTGAACGCTAGGGTGCAGTTCCAGATCTTCCCCTCGGAAAGCTCAGATTTTTCCGGCGGTCGCCCGGCCTCATAGGCATCGCGCGCCCATTTCACGTAGGGATCCTGCTCGGGTGTCCCCCAAGCCTGGGCGGCGGAGGAGCTGAAGAGACTCATGATCAAGAGTGAGGAGAGAAGATTGTAGGATTGCATGCACACACCTGGGTTGTTGGGTTGACGGGTTGTCGAGGTGAGGAGGTTTTAACTCAGCGCATTATTTTC
>JBEIOW010000319.1:0-3498 GCA_040377385.1 Bacteriovoracaceae bacterium
CCGGTGGCGGTGGCGGCGGCCGGGACACAGTCGGAGACAAAACAGCAGCGTTCATGGAGCGCCTGCGTCCAACGCAGTACCGTGGGGGCGACGTGCACCTGGTCTAGAATCAGCTCGACCGAGACGTCGTCCCGTCCCAGAGCCGCTCCGAGCGCACCCGGCGACCGTTGGTGGAAAGCGAGCGCGTTCCAGGCATGGGTCACCCCACGAAATCCCGATTGAAACGCGAGTCTGGCCTGTTCTTCTGTGGCGCGGGAATGGCCTAAAGAAAGGTGAATCTTGCGGGAGTTTGCCCATTTCCCCAGTTTCTTCAGGACCTCGGGGCTGCCGGCGGTTTCGGGGGCGATGGTGAGGATCTTCAGCGTGTGACGACTCGCCTCCCAGAGCTGCTCAAGTTCAACGAAGTTCAGCTTTCGCAGAGCGTGAGGGGGGTGGGCTCCGCACGCCTCCGGGCTGATGTAAGGGCCCTCGAGGTGAATGCCCAGAGGAAGAGCTCCGGGCGCCTGACCCGACTGGATCCACTCGCCGAGACGCTTCACGGCGGGGAGCAAAACTTCCCAGGGCTCACTCAGAGTGGTGGCGCAAAAGCCTGCGATTCCGCTGCCGGCGAGGCATCGCGAAAGAAAGTTCCAGCTTTCGAAAGCGGGATCGCGCGGATTCATCAGATCCACGCCGAATGCGCCGTGAAAATGCAGGTCGATCAGGGCCGGGGAGGTTTTCGTCTTGACGCGGATTTTTGCTCGTGGCACGCCCCAACAGAGATAGCACGAAGAAAACTCAGGGAAAAGGACACTCGGACTCTCATGGCTAAACTCCGCCCCTCGAAGAGCAAATCGGCATCCCCAAAGAAGTCCT
Source organism: Bacteriovoracaceae bacterium (assembly GCA_040377385.1). GTDB lineage: Bacteria > Bdellovibrionota > UBA1018 > UBA1018 > UBA1018 > JBEIOW01. The sequence continues at coordinate 856 of JBEIOW010000319.1, forward strand.
CCGCTCCGGCTAAGCGTGCCGAAAAGGCAAAAAAGGCGAGCCCACTCAAGTCGGCCAAAACCGCCAAGGCGTCGGCGAAGTCCGGGGGCAAGAAGACGCTCGCGAAATCCGCGCAGGGGAAGCTCGTGCGTCTGGCCGAGAAGGTGAAGTCAGCGCAACAGAAAGTGCGTTCGACCGTCAGCAAGGCGCTGAAGACCTCTTCGAGCAAAGATCTTAAAAACGCGGCTCAGGCCGCAGACCGCCTGAGCCAAGGTAAGCCGCAGCCGAGTCAGCCCGCCGCTGCTCCCGCGGCGTCGAAGGTCTCCGCTCCCGCAAAAGCCCCGGGCGGACGCCGAGGCCGTGGCGCTCAAGCCAGCGTCTACACCCAATCTCTCTCTTCTTTAAATCGTACTTCGGGCACCGGGACTTCGATGCTGGTCGCCGCTCATCCGGAAAACGTCTGTCGCGAGGTCGCCTGCGAACAGCTAGGAGCGGCGAATGGCTATTGCCGCATGCACTACATCAAAAACTGGGGCCAGATTAAGCGCAAGGAAGTCATCCTAAAGGAGAAGAAACTCGATCGTTTCATCGAGGAGATCGTGACGAAGTATCCCGACCGTCACCTGGAAGCGATTCGAATGGATCTGCTGAACGAGCGAGCCTTCGCGAAAGTGGTCTCGGATCTTGAGCTCGAAGGAAACGTGGAAGACGTCGAAGCAGCGGCAGAGGCGGACGACGAGAACGAATCTGAAAACGTGATCGACACCATTCGCCGGGATTTCGACGGCGAAGCGGAAGGGTTTTGACCCGTGTCGGATCGCCGCATCTATCATCCGAAGCCCATCAAATCGAGCGAACTCCCGCCTGACTACGTGAAGATGGTCACCGAAGTCCTGACTTCGAATTTCGAAGGCGGACTCAAGGCGCTCGCGCAGGAAGTCTCGTCGGAGACGATGTTCCGGGTGAGTGGCGCGATCTATCCGGACGAAGTCCTGGTGAGAGTTTCTCTTGCGATCCGCGGACAGCTGGCGGCGACGACGGTGCATGCCAGCGCGGACTTCGACCCTAAGGCAAGCTCGCCGCGTGTCGATGAACTCCTCGGCGCTTGTGTCGATGCGATCGGGACGGTCCTCGGCCATTACCTCGACGAGAAGAAGCCCAAGCTCATCGCTCAGCTCGCCGACGAGTCCATCTCGGCGCTGGAAGAGGCTCCTTTCGAATGGACCAAGATCGAAGTGGAGCGCTTCAAGATCTTCGTTCGAATGGACAAAGCTAACCCTGAGATCGATGCCCTGGCAGATGATTGGCTGGCGAAGAACGATCCCGAGCATCACCTTCAATCGGAGCGTGAGCAGGAGGAGCTGGAGTCCCTCTTCGTGACGGGGCCAAAGGACCGTAAGCCGGGCGGACGTTCCCACTAGCTGTTTGCTTCATTTGAGACGCTGGGCGTCATTCGTTTTTTTACACTGATTATATAGATTTGAAATTTTTACCTTCTGCGCCGGTTTGCACTTTTCGCCGCCAAGGCGGAGCTTCGCCGTGCCTGAGGGAGGGCTTGAAGATGTTCAAATCGAATCCATTGCCAGTTCTGATGCCAGTTCTGAATGATCGCCCCTGGATTCCCGCGCTTCTCGCGTTGGGACTCACCGGTTGCGGTATGCCCGAAATGGGGGACGCCGAGACGGTCTCGGGTGAGCCGGCGGGACTGAGCTCGCCTCACTACATCGGCGTGGGTGAAGAAGAGCCGGTCCAAGAAGTCGTGGACTCCGGGGAGCAAAACGAACCGGAAGCGGCCCCCGAAGAAGTCCCAGAAGAGGTCGTGGTATCGCCGCCCGAATTACCCACAACACCGCCCGTAATCACTCCCGCCGCTCCGATGAAGATCGCGCTGGGCAAACGCTTGAGTCGGTCGACCAAGCTCACCGGCTACTATCCGCACGCGAGTTTGATGCAGGGGGGGTTTAAAAACCGTTTTGGCGGTCGTCTTTTTTCACTCGAGGCTTTTCTCGCTGGGAAGGCCCCTTACGTGACGGTGGCACTCGACTATCTGGGCAGCATGAAAGTGCATCACAAGAAGTTCTTCTGTATCCCGGCGCTCGAGAAAGCCTACGCCGAAGAGATGGCGCCTTCGGTGCGCAAGAAGTTCGGCGGAAGGATTCCTTTCAAGGTGATGGATACTGGGGGAGCGTTCAAGCGCAAGGGTTTCGCCAAACTCGACGTTTGTCACAGTACGCGGGCGGGCGCGTGGGATGCGCGTTCCCAAGCGAAGGTCGAGATCTACGACTGTCACGCGGCATTCAAAGGGCTCATTCCGAGCAAGAAGACTTCTTCGGGAGTGGAGATCGAATAGGCCTACTTGAAGTAGATGGCGGTCGGGTTGTTCATCCGTCCCGAAGAGGCGTCTTTCACGTAGAAGAACCCGCCGCCGCCATCGAGCTTCAGCGCTTCCCAAGGCTTTGAGCCTTTGCCCGAGCTAATCCACTTTTTTTGGATCTCGAGGAAGTCCGCGATGACTTGGCCAGGTTTTTTAGCGCGGCGATCCCAGGCTGCGCGATTGCCAAACATCTGAATGATGTACGATTTGCCGTCGGCGATGAGAAAGAGCGTGTGCTGCGCTTTGCGGCCTACGCTTCCGGCGCCGGAAGAGGAGAAGTTCTGGCCGCC
>JBEIOW010000144.1:0-5701 GCA_040377385.1 Bacteriovoracaceae bacterium
CATGCACCCATTATGCATATCTATGCGCATCAAAACTCGCTGGCAAGCAATTAATGCGTTGACACGGGTGAGTTAATGTATATTTATGCATATAGGATGCATAAATATGAAACCCCCACCCTCCGGGGAAGCACCTCTTTGAAGTCCTCGTTTGCCGGCGCACGGATCCCCGTGGCGATCGTCGGCGCGCGTGGCTACTCGGGCCTCGAGCTTGCTCGGGTCCTGCTCCAGCATCCGGGTGCAGACCTTCGCGCGTGCTTTGCGGGTGACTCCAAATTCTCGCTTTCGGATCAGCTTTTTGAATCGGCAGCGCGCGCGGTTCCCGTGCTCCCTTCCGCGGAACTTCCTTTGAAGCTCTCGGAACTGGGCGTGGTTTTTCTCGCCACTCCCGCCGAAGTCTCCATCGAGCTTGCGCCTAAAATTCTGGAAGCTGGCGTCGACGTCATCGATCTGAGCGGCGCCTTCCGCTTGACGGCTAAGTCTGATGAGGACGTGAGCGCCCGCTATCGCGCGGCGTACGCACTCGAGCACCCACGGCCGGACCTGGTTCGCCAGGCCCACTACGGCTTGGTTCCGTTCGCCACGGCCATCCCTAGCGGAAAGGGCCGACTCATCTCCAATCCAGGTTGTTACGCGACGTCCGCGATGATGGGGCTCATCCCTCTCCTGCGCGATGGGGTCATCGAAGCCTCCTCCATCGTCATCGATGCGAAGAGTGGCGCGAGCGGCGGCGGACGCAAAGCCGCCGAGAATCTCCTCTTCTGCGAAGTCGAAGGCGAGTGCCTCCCCTACCGCGTCGGCCGCCATCAACACCTTCCGGAGATCCGGCAGTGGGCCGAGTCCTTCTCGGGCGTGGCGATCTCGCCGCATTTCGCAACTCATCTGCTGCCCGTTCGTCGTGGCATCCTCGCCTCGATCTACGCGCGTCTAAAACCAGGTCGCACGGCTGACTCCGTTCAGGCCGCTTACGCCACTGCGTTCGAAGCCGACCCTCTCGTGCGTGTGCACCGGCTCGGCTCGGCAAGCGCCGCCATGGATTCGGCCATGCTCTCGCTTAAGCGAGTGGCGGGCAGCGCTCGTACTCAGATTTGTTTTCACGTCGAAGGCGACCAGCTTTACGCCTTCGCGGTCATCGATAACCTGCTGAAAGGAGCCGCGGGGCAGGCCGTAGAGAATTTCAATCGGCTCCACTCTTGGTCCTCGGCCCTCGGGCTCGAGGATTTGGAAGGAACGCTATGACCCCTGGACCTGGAATCGCCCGCACGCCTCTCCCGATTGGTTTCAAAGCCGGAGGAGTGAACAGTGGGGTTCGCAAGTACCGTCCGGACCTCGGCATTCTCGTCTCGGACCGCGACGCGGTAGCCGCCGGCGTTTTCACGCTCAATGAGTGCAAATCTGCGCCCGTGGTTTACTCGAAGGAGATGCTGCCTTCGCGCCACATTCGCGCGATCGTGACCAACTCGGGCCAAGCCAACGCCGCAACCGGACGCGATGGCTTTGAGAGCAATCGCAAGATGGCTGCAGCCGCCGCCCAATGGGTGGGCTGCCGTCAGCATCAGATCCTGACCGCGTCCACGGGCGTGATCGGCGTGCAAATGGAGATCGAGAAGATCACCGAAGCGATGCCGTCGCTCATCGAACGCGCCTCGAGCAACGCGGAACCTTTTGCGCTCGCGATCCTGACCACGGATCTCGTGCCGAAAACCGTCAGCACGGTCGTGAAGCTCTCCCAAGGCGATGTGACCATCACCGGCATCTGCAAAGGCTCGGGGATGATTTTCCCGAACATGGCGACCATGCTCGGCTACCTCCTCACGGACGCGGAGATCCCGCTGGACCTCGCTTATCCGTTGCTCAAGGAAGTCACGGACTCGAGCTTCAACATGATCTCGGTCGACGGGGACATGTCGACCAATGACAGTGTCTTCCTCATGGCCAACGGCGCGAGTGGCGTCGGGCTCAAGGATGATGCCGATCACCGGGCGTTTAAAGCGGCGCTCCTCGAAGTGGCTCAGATCCTTGCCAAAGCCATCGCACGCGATGGCGAAGGCGCGGACAAGCTCATCGAGGTGACCGTGAGTGGCGCTCCATCGCTTGAACTCGCCCGCCGAGCAGCGCGCGGGATCACGGTGAGCCCCCTCATCAAGTCGGCGATCCATGGCCAAGACCCGAACTGGGGCCGCATCCTTGCGCGTCTCGGCGCGGAGAAAGTGCCAGCGGCCGCGCTCGACAAGATGACCCTCAAGATGCAGGACAAAATCCTGTTCCAGGCCGGTGCGCCGGCGAAGTTCGAACGGGCAGAGGTGCGCGCGGCGCTCAAGACCGAGATCGTGCGGATCGAGATCGATTTGAACTCGGGCGACGAGAACGCGACGGCCTGGGGTTGTGACCTCACCAAACGCTACGTCGACATCAACGCGGAGTACTCCTAATGGCGCACTACCAGAACGATAAGAACCAAGCGGTACTCGATACGCTCGGCTACGTCCGAAAGTTCGCGGGCGAGACGATCTTGATCAAGCTTGGCGGGGCCGCTCTCCAGCTTCCGGAAGTCGTGGCGTCGATCTGTGAAGACCTGCGTTCGATTCGTTCGGTTGGCGTCAAGGTCGTCCTCGTCCATGGTGGCGGTCCGTCGATCAATAAAGAGCTTCAAGCGCGAGGAATCTCCTGGGAATTCATCGACGGTCAACGCGTCACTACTCCGGAGATGATGGAAGTCATCGAGATGGTCCTTTGCGGACTCGTCAACCGTCGCATCGTGCGCGCGCTCAACAAGAGTGGCGTGAGATCGGTCGGCATGTCGGGCTCGGACGCATCCACCTTGTTCTGCCGGCAGGCGAGCTCGACGCTCGGCCAGGTCGGGCTCATCGACCGCGTCGATACGTCGATCATCCACTCCATTCTTGGCACGCAAACGGCCGGGAGCGAAGGCGCGATCCCCGTGATCTCGCCGATCGGGATTGGCGAAGACGGCGAAGCGTTCAACATCAATGCGGACTGGGCAGCGTCCCGAATCGCGCAGGCGCTCGGGATTCAGAAGGTTTTGTTCCTCACGGATCAAGAAGGCATCTTGGATCTCCAAGGTCGCCTGATTCCGGAACTGGACGCGGCCGAACTCGAAAACCTCATCGAACTCGGTGTGGTCAAGGGCGGCATGCTCGCCAAGACGCAGACCGTTCTGCACGCTCTCCGCAACGGAGTCAGCGATGTCCACATCCTGAACGCCCGCAAACGTCACGGACTCATCGAGGAGCTCTTCACGAGCGGTGGCGTCGGAACGATCTGCCGCCTGCGTTCCCGCGCGCGCGCAAACGACCAAGAGACCCCGGAACCGGTCAGCCCGACGACCCCGGAGTCCCACCTGTGAGCGGCGCACAACCGATGAAACTCATCGATTCGAAGGACTTCCTCACGGGGGGAGAGCTCACGCCTCAGCAACTTTTGGGATTGCTCGATCTCGCCGACCAGCTTCGCGAAGAACGTAAAGCCGGCAAGCGTCGGGACGATCTGGCCGGTCAGACCCTCGCCCTCTTGTTCGAGAAACCTTCGCTGCGAACGCATCTCAGTTTCTCGCTTGCGATGCGGGAACTCGGCGGCGACGTCATCGACAGCTTCTCGCTCAATCGGAAGAAAGAAGAGCCCGAGGACGTTGGCCGAGTGGTCGAGGGCTACTGCCACGCGATCATGCTGCGTACGCACGAACACTCGATCCTGGAGAGAATAGCGGCGAAGAGCCGGATCCCGATCATCAACGGCCTCTCGGACGATCACCACCCCTGCCAGATTCTCGCCGATTTGCTGACCCTCAAGCAAAAGTTCGGAAAGCTTCAGGGCCTGAAGCTGGCTTACATCGGAGACGGCAACAATATCCTGCACAGCTTGCTGCTGCTCCTCCCTAAAGCGGGCGTCAGCGTGAGCTTCGCTTGCCCCGCGGGTTACGAGCCTCACGCCTGGGTGTTGAAGAAGGCGCGCGCGATTGCCGCCGAGTGTGGCGCCAAGATCGAAGCGCACGCAAAGCCCGAGACGGCCGTCAAAGGCGCTCATGCGCTTTATACGGATGTCTGGACCAGCATGGGCTTCGAGGACGAGAATGTCGCGCGTGAGACCGCGTTTGCAGGATTCCAGCTCAATGCCGCCTTGCACTCCAAAGCTGCACCGGGAGCCGTCATCATGCACTGCTTGCCGATGGAGCGTGGCAAGGAGATTACCGAAGAGATGACCGAGCACGCGGACTCCGTCATCTTCCGCCAGAGTGAAAACCGGTTGCATGCGCAGAAGGCGCTTCTCTTCTCACTCATGAAAGGTCGCCATGGCATCGGTTGAACCGCGCGATCGTCTCGAAGCCCTCCGGGACCTTCTCCGTCAGGGGGAGCTCAGTTCGCAGGACGAGTTGCGAGAGCGTCTCGAGAAGCTCGACTACGTCTGCACCCAAAGCACTGTCTCTCGGGACCTCCGCAAGCTCGGAGCGGTCAAGGCGATCGACGTCGACGGTCGGACCGTTTATCGGCTTCCTGAGGAAGAACCCGTGGCGATTGCGGCCGTCGCCAACGCGCTCTCGGAAATGGTGCGCGAACTGGATCACAATGCGTCGATGATCGTGGTGCGCACTTCGCCGGGCTCGGCGTCGCTCGTCGCACGTCACCTCGATCAGACTCGTCCGGGCGGAATCCTCGGCACCATCGCTGGCGACGATACGATCTTCATCGCGCCGTCGGCGCGCCGGAGCATTCCGGCGACTCTCAAGGAGATCCGATACAGCCTTGGGCTCGCGCAAAACTAAACACCCACCCTGTTTGTGCAGGATGGGTGTGGTCTTAATCGAAGGTTGAGAAGTCGCTTACTTTACGGACAGCTCGCCCGTGCGCGCATCATACTTGATCAACAGTTTCGTAGGCTGAACGCTCTCCAGATAGTCGCGAATTCCGGTCACTTCCACCGAAGATCCCTTGGCTTTCACTTCTAAAATACCTTGCAGCACTTTAGGTCCGAGAACGAACGCAGCCTCGTATCCGGCGACACCACCCACCTGTTCGCCGACATGGACGATGATGGTCGATCCAATGCTGCCATTGAGGCCGCTATCCATCTGTACAATCTTGTAGGTCAAGTCACCGGCCGCGACGTATTCGACCGTGTGAACATCATTAGCGATGCGCGACGCTTTCATCGCGCTTTCATCGGTCGATTTGATCGGAGAGAGGCCCGCGAATGCGGTGGTTGATGCCAAAGCCAAAACTGAGGCGAGGACGAGATTCGTTCTGAACATGGGATACTCCTAATTAATTGGTAGTCATCGATTGCACCGCATCCTAACTCTCCGTAATGCCGCATGGCATCATAGGAATCTGGCTTAACTGGGTGCAGTTAAAAATATGTATTAATTTCGAAGAGTTAGACGGCTGGCTTTTTGACTTCGTCAACCGCGCCCGTCGTATCCACACCCTTAGGGACGCGCGCGCGATCCGCGAAATCATACTTCCGCAGCACTTCGGTGCCCGCCTTGAAGCCGGATTTCACGTACTCCGCCAACCGCTGGGGCGAAAGCGTGAAGTGTTCCGCAAAGAAGAACTGCGCATCTTCCGGATCAGGATGGATATAGATCGTATCGACATCGAGGCGGTGATGAAGCTCAGTTTCCAGGATCTCGCAGATCCGCTTGCGCTGATCGTCCGAGATCCCCTGTTGCTTGCAATAATGTGAG
>JBEIOW010000478.1:0-2358 GCA_040377385.1 Bacteriovoracaceae bacterium
CCCTTGAGGGGCGGGGCGTGCCGAAGGTGCCAGGTGGAGGGAGACTTTTTGCCGGCGCGACTTCTTCACCGTTCTCGAAGAATTTTTCGGCGAGTTTTTTTCCCGGGGCCTTCGACTCGGGATCGTATTGCGTCCAGATCCCGTGTTTTTTACCCCAGACGAACCGACCTTGCAGGACCTTCCGTCCGTTCTCGTTCCATTCCTCGTAGTCGCCGTGGTTGACCCACTGGCCGGAGGTGTTGCGATGCTGGTCGCAGCGCCGGTTCACGCGCGGTGGACCACGCAGCGGAGTATTCGGAGCGGGAGTATAGATCCAGCTGACGTCGCCCGCTTCCTGGCAAGGTTTGCCGCCGGTCGCGCAAGCCGCCGCGATCCAGACGATCATCGTTAAGAGAATCGAAGATTCAACTCTCATGAATGAAAAGGCTCCGGTCGAATCGGATTTGCGGACCGTAAACTCCATTCGGCGCGCGTTTACCGGCCGAGATCACCATGGCGATAGAGGCTGAGCGCGGTAGGCCGAGGAGGCGTCGGATTCGCGCGGAATCAATCCCTTCCATCGGACAGCTGTCGTAGCCGTGGGCGCGGAGAGCGAGCATGAGGTTTTCGCAGGCAAGAGAGGTGCTTTTGACGGACCAGAGATCCATCTGAGCGTTGCTCACGGGTTCGCGTGGGGTGGGTTTCATCAGTCCGCGCGAAAAAAATAGCAGCCGTTTCCACCAGCCGAGCCAAGAGAACCATCCCTGAGCGTACATCAGCGGGACTAGTCGTTCGTAGTAGTCGACGGCAGCGCGAGGAACGCGATTCCCCTGACGCCGGAATTCTTCCAGCATGAGGTCGCGGTTCCGCCACCAGGTATCACGCCGTCCGACGCAAACGATGAGTTCGGCCGCGGTGCGAGCGGCAGGTTGGCTCAGACAGGCTTCGATCAATTTCTGCTTCTTCCAGGGGGTACGCACCCAGTGAAACTCCCAGGGCTGGAGGTTGGACGAGTTCGGGGCGAGGAGCGCCAGATCGAGGCAATCGCGAATGACCGCTTCCGGCACCGGAGTCCCGTCGAACACGCGGACGCTGCGTCGCGAATGGACGACCTTGCGAAACTCCTCCACGTTGATGGAGGGGGGGGCGTCTTGGGGCTCGGTCTTGGGGATCTCGGTGAAAATATCGGCCATGGTCCTCTAGGAGACCAAGCTTTCTCCGTCAGCGCAACTTTGCTAGAAAGGAGTCATGGTTCAGAGTCCAAGCCAGAATCTCTACCTCGTTCACTGCGGCTACTACGATTCGGAGGTCTCCGAAGGGATCTTTGAGTTTCACGTCAACCTGATGGTGGCCGCCACCAGCGTCGAAGACGCTCGCGCCAAAGCCAAGGAGCGACCCGAGTACCGTTCCAAGCGCATGCACATCGACGGCTTGCAGGAGATTTGCGCGGTCGACGGTTTCGTTGTTCGCCTTGAGGAAGACGCCTCGCTGAACGGCGAAACCCGCATCGTTTCCCACAAGCACCGCGACCTCGCCTCCACGAAGCCCGCGACGCCAATCATTTGACAGCCGATTCCTTCGGACGCGTCTATCTTTGCAACACCCTGATGGATCGTCCGCCTCTTTAGTCTACAATCGGACGAGAAGAGGGTAATCCATTGAGAATCAATTCTTCGGCTTTCTTGGGAAAAATCCTAGTTTCTACATTGATGATCGGCGCATCGGGTTGTGCGCATCTTCCCGGCGGACGCGCTCCAGCGGGTGAGCTCGAGCCGGTAGAGCCGACGCTTCAGTACATCACGCATCGAGGCAATGGTACGCAAGTCGAAGTCATCGCGGCCCCGCGTTGGCGCGGAGACGCCGGCGGTTTCAGCGCGGGCGGTCGCTTCGACTATCTCGTGAAGTTTTGGTCGGCGACTAACCGCGACTATTCCCGCTCCAAACTCCGGCATGCGGCGTGTTTCACGGGTTCTGCGGAGCAGGTTCAGTCGCTCTTCTTTGATTCGCGTGAGCCGCGACATTCCGTCGCACGGCTCGCGGGCGCCAAGATCCCGCGGGTCGCCGCAAGCTCCGATGGCAAACAGCTGACCTTTCTTTTTTCCGCGTCGCTCGGTGCGGGTAAGACCCGTTCCTACTTTTTCCGCCTGACGGGTTGCGATGAGGGAAAGGTCCCGATGCTTTCCGAGTCTGCAGCCACTCCGGTACCGGTCGCGCAAGCGCCGGCGGCTCAGGGCGCGCCTGTCGAGCAAGCTCCCCCCGCCGTGGTGGACCCGAAGCTTCCTCCCGCCGTTCAGGCCGCGGTCACTCGCGGCGTGGAGAACGGTTTTTCAATCCTCGATCAGCCGGACTTGAAGAATCGTCCCGACCTACCTCGCTTCC
>JBEIOW010000360.1:0-3134 GCA_040377385.1 Bacteriovoracaceae bacterium
GAGCGTGGATTCCTCGGGCTTCTTGCCAGCTTCGGCGAGGCTTTTTTCGACGAAACGAAAGCGGCTCTCGAATCGTCCCAGCGTCCCGCGGAGCGCGTCCTCGGGCTGCACCTTCAAAAGGTGCGCGACGTTGGCGACCGTGAAGAGGAGATCGCCGATCTCGGACGCCACCTTCTCGCGGATCTTGGCGAGGCGCTCTTCCCGTCCGGCGCCCTGGAATTTCTCCTCTTTTTGGAGCGCTTCAATCTCGTGACGGAGCTCGCGCCATTCTTCGTCGACTTTGGCGATCGGACCTTCGAGGTCCGGCCACTGAAATCCGACCTTCGTGACCTTTTCGATCACGCGCGCCGTTTTCTGCAGCGCGGGAAGTCCCTTAGGGAGTCCGTCGAGCACGCTGGCGAGCGCGGCCTTCTTGCGCTTCTCTTCGGTTTTGCGCTTCTCCCACTGCACGAGGACTTCACTCGAGTCCTTGGCGATGGCATCCCCAAAGACGTGGGGGTGGCGATGGATGAGTTTGTCGTTCAAGCCCTGGGCGATGTCGGTGAAGTTGAACGCGCCCCGCTCCGACGCCATCTGTGCGTGCAGCACGACCTGCATCAGCACATCGCCGAGCTCCTCGCGAAAGGCGTCGCGCAGTTCAGGATTGGCAAGATCTCGGGCCTCGTCTTCCAGGCGGTCGATCGCGTCGAGTACCTCGTAGGCTTCTTCGATCAGGAACGGTCGAAGCGAGCGGTGCGTTTGCTCTCGGTCCCAGGGACAGCCGTCGGGTGCGCGCAGGCGGCGCACGGTTTCGATCAGCGCGGTGACGGATTCAAGCGAGGGTTTTCCCGTGTTTGCCATGGGGGCAGTGCTATCATGACGTGTATGCGAGCAAAAGCGGCCACTTAGCCCTCCAGTTATCCCGCAGGACGGCTGCGGAAAGTCCTCAAACTCCTCCGCCGGCCCGACGCCGAGGTGGATTTCCACCTGGTCGACGCGGGAGCCATCCGCGAGCTCAACCAGAAGTACCGTGGCAAGAATCGCGAGACGGACGTGCTCAGTTTTCCGGCACCCGAGATCTTCCGCAAGCAAGGGATTCTCGGCTCCCTGATCATCGCGTTACCGGTTCTTCGTCGGCAGGCGCGCGAGGTGGGGCACTCGGACCGGATCGAGCTGGATGTGTTGCTCGTGCACGGATTGCTCCATCTGCTCGGAGAGGATCATGAGCGGAGTCGCGCGGCGGCGGCGCGCATGCTCAAGAAGGAGACCGCGCTCCTTCGCAAACTCGGGCGCAAGGCCGAGAGTGGGCTCATTGGGCGGGTCGAAGGACCTGCCGTCACTTCAAAAGCGAAGCCACTTGCTCGCGCAACGCCTCGACCGAAGGCGGCGAAGAAGCCGAAGCCGGCGTCACGCTCCCCACGCGCAGCTCGACGCGGGACCAGAACCGCCGCGGGACCTTCTGCATCGCGGGGCCGTCGCTCCGGCTGAAGAAGCTCCCCCACATTCCACGAATCGCGACCGGAAGAACGGCCGTCGGGGTTTCGGCGAGGATGCGCTCGATGCCGGGACGGAACTCGTTTAGCTTCCCATCCTTCGTGATTTTTCCTTCCGGAAAGATACACACGACTTCTCCAGCGCGCAGTTCCTCGGCGATCAAGCGGAATGCCTGCTCCAGAGTCGCGGGATTTTCCTTGGCCGGCGCGATTGGGATGATCTTCGCCATTCGGGAAAAGCGACTCGCGAAAAAGCCTTTAGCGAATTGATGGTCCATCACGAAGCGGACCGGTCGGGGCGAGAGGGCCGAGACCAGGAGCCAGTCAATGAAGCTCACATGATTGGCGATGATCACGAGCGCGCCCGTCACGGGAACCCGTTCGTGACCCGTGATCTTGAGCCGGTAGATCAAATTGGCGAGGATCCATGAGTTGAACCTCATGAGGAATTCCGGCAGGAGGGTGAAGATATAGATCGCCGTCAGCAGATTCAGGCCGGCCAGAACCAGGAAAATCGCCGGCGTGGAGAGATCGAGTGCGCGCAATCCGACGAGGAGAACTGCGGCTACGACCATGAAGCAGGCGTTCAGGACGTTATTGGCCGCGATGATGCGCGAGCGCTGTCCCGGATCAGAGCGCTCTTGCATGAGGGTGTAAAGCGGTACGACGTAGAACCCGCTCCAGACAGAAAGCAAAAGGAGCTTCGTGCAGACGAGGAGCCCTTCCGGAGTTTTCAGGAGCTCCAGCGCGCTCATCGGAGCAAACGTCGGGTGCGCAAGCGGCGAGGAGGTCGTCGCTAGCCACGCGAGGAAAACGCTGATCCCGATCGCGCCAAAGGGCACGAGGCCGAGTTCCAGCTGCCGGCGTGAGAATTTCTCGCAGAGAAGTGATCCCGCCGCGATCCCAACCGAGAAGAGCGCGAGAAAAAGCGTGACGACCGAAGCGTCGCCACCGAGCTCATCGCGGCACCAGGAGGGGAAAACGGAAAGTACGGCTGAACCAAAAAACCAGAACCAGCTGATCCCGAGGATCGAGAGCCACACCGACCGCGTGCGGTGGGCGAAGCGGATAATGTCGACGGTCGGTGGGATCGGATTCCACTGAAACTTCAAGCCAGGGTCCGCCGCCGGCGCCGTAGGGATGCGGAACGAAACCGCCCAGCCCGCGAGCGCAAAGATGACGCCGCCTACGGCGACGATCGCCGGACCGTACCCCGAGACGGCAATGAGATTCCCCCCAGCAGCGTGCCGAGCAGGATCGCGAGGAAAGTTCCGGCTTCGATCAGGGCGTTGCCACCCACGAGTTCTGCCGGCTTGAGATGCTGCGGGAGGATTGAGAACTTGAGCGGACCAAAGAAGGTGGACTGAAGGCCGAGCGCAAACAGCACGAGGAACAGAAACCCGTGCCAACCTAGTAGCAACCCCAGCGCGGCGATCAGCATGATGACGACTTCGGCGAGTTTGATGTGACGAATGAGCGAGCTCTTCTCCTTCAGATCGGCGAGCTGACCCGCCGTGGCCGAGAAGAGAAAGTAGGGGAGGATAAAGATCCCGCCCGAAGCCGCGACCATCTGGGCTGGCGGCAACCCGAAGACATGGATTCCCTGGAAGGTGATCAGGATCACGAGCGCGTTCTTAAAGAAGTTGTCGTTGAACGCGCCCA
>JBEIOW010000437.1:0-2626 GCA_040377385.1 Bacteriovoracaceae bacterium
GCGTGCGCGAGCAGCCGTTCGGAAAACTTAGAGCGACGCGAATCGACATCGTAAGCGTAAAGGTCTTTCGCTTTATGCAGGCCCCAGCCCTCGAGCAGCTGAGAGTAGTAGGGTGGGTTGTAAGTCATCATAATGGTCGGCGGGGTATCGAAGCCGTCCACTAACAGCGCGCACTCGTGGTTGGTGCTCGGATTCATCGGCCCGCGAAGCGTCGTCATCCCCCGACCGCGCGCCCACTTGGCGACTTCTTCGAAGAGCTGATTGGCAAGGGACTGGTCATTCGGACATTCAAAGAAGCCGAAGAACGCCGTCGACTCTTCGTGAAAACGATTTCCTACTTCATCTACAACGCCAGCGATGCGCGCGACCGGCTTGCCATCCCGGTACGCGACGATTGGATACAGGTAGGCATGCTTGAAGAACGGGTTCTTATTAACGTCAAGGAGATCCCGCACGGCCATTCGCAAGGGAGGAACCCAATTGGGGTCTCCCTGGTAAATGGACCATGGAACTTCGATGAAGTCGTTCCAATCCTGCTTGGACTCAACGCGCTTGAGCTGCAGCATGCATCTCTTCACGAAGAGGAGCGGAGACTAGGACGTCGTCCAGGTGAGCGTCCGCCTTTGGCGCGGCTTTTACGCTCGGTGACTGATAGCCAAAGTGGTGAACGGCGAGAGTGTTCAGCTGCTCCTGGCGTTCTGGAGAAGTGATCCCAAACTCCTTGCCGAGCGAATCCATCGTCTCGAGCACGTAATCCAGATCCTCATCCGTGTGCGATGCCATGTAGCTCGTCCGAATCAGCGCGCAACCCGACGGTACCGCCGGACTCACGACCGGAGTTGCAAACACGCCGCGCTCGTAAAGCTTCTGGGTGAACGCAAATGCCGTCAGATCATCCCCAATCAAAAGTGGGACGATTGGCGTCACGCTGCCGAGCGTATTGTAGCCCATATCGCGAAGGCCATTGCTCATCTTCGCGGCATTGCGGCGCAGATTCTCCAAATGCCAAGGCTCGCTCTCAGCAATAGTCAGACACTCGAGCACGGTTGCGGCCGCCGCGGGCGGCATCGCCGCCGAGAACATGAATGGGCGCGCCTTGTGCTTGATGTAGTGAATGACGTCTTTGGATCCGGCGACCATGCCGCCAATCGACGCGAAGGATTTCGAGAAGGTCGTCATCACGAGATCCGCGGTGCCGCTCATCCCGAAGTGCGCCTCCGTACCTTCACCGCGCGGTCCGAGCACTCCCAGCGCGTGCGCATCGTCGATGTAGACGCGGCATTCGTACTTCTTAGCGAGCTCGAGGAATTTTGGGTAATTCAGGATGTCTCCCGACATCGAGAAGACGCCGTCCGCAACCATGAGTGCGCCTTCGTACTTATGGCGCGTATTTTTGAGCACTCGCTCCAAGTCTTCCATGTCGTTGTGCCGGAACTTCACCGTGTCACCCAGTGCCGCTCGCTGGCCCTCGATGATGGAAGCGTGGTTTTCGCGGTCGCTATAAATGACGTCCGAACGATTCACGAGGCAGGAAAGTGAGCCCTGGTTCGAAAGGAAGCCCGTCGCAAAAACCAGGCAGGCCTCTTTGCCGATGAAAGCCGAGAGGCGCTCTTCGAGCTCTTCGTGCAACGCGAGGTTGCCGTTGAGGAATCGAGAGCCGGTGCAACCCGTGCCAAACTGATCAATGGCGCGCTTAGCGGCCGCTTGAACGCGCGGATGGTGGGTAAGACCGAGGTAGTTGTTCGAACCGATCATCACCCGGCGTTTGCCGTGTGTGACGACGCGTGAACCAACGGTCGATTCGATTGGACGGAAAAAAGGATAGAGGCCAACCGCTTGAAGTTTTTTAGCGTCTTCGAAACTACGGCACTTCTCGAATAGATCAGACATCAAGGGCTCCTGGTCAGCGACTTTGGTCACATTCTGCGGCTAGTTATGGAGTTGACTGTTACCATCCACTACTGAGCGCGGAAAGTGAATTCTGAGTTCCTGACTCAAATGGTTGTATTTGCGAACTATTCTTCGCACAAGCTTCCCCTTAAGTTTCTCCATTTTCTGCCGATAAGCAAGGATAGCGTAGAAGTGTACGCACTGGGATTCGCCCACCCTCCAGTGCCTAGACTGCCTTCACTTCCTTGGTGGAAGCGCTAATTATTCCAAAGGTAATGGGCAAGAGAAGGTCTTCGGCGTGCTCCCTCGCATCAGCTCAGCGCTCGCTGCCAAAGTCACTCCTTTGAAGGCGGACACGACGAACGCCATTTCGGCGAGCGCTACTCTCACCGCGACCGGCTCGAGCCTGGAGCAACCTCCTGCCCCAGTGCTGCCCTTCCCTCAGAGGAATAAAGAGCACTCAGCCGACCGTGAGAAATCGACTCCCCCTGAAGCTTCCGACGAGACGAAGGTTCCGCTTGAGCCCGCCGTCCAGCCCCCCGCCCTCAGCGGAGTGCCGGCCCGGGTAGCGACCCCGCTCGGCACTGCCTTCCTCGAGCTTTTGGAATGGATCCATAAGTCGATCCAACCATTTTCGCGCGTGGTGGGAATCGACGCTTATCTATTGAGTCTCAAGCGAAGCAGCAAAGGCGCGCGCTTTAAAAAAGGCGCTCTCTTTGACCATCACGTGGAGTGA
>JBEIOW010000176.1:0-5182 GCA_040377385.1 Bacteriovoracaceae bacterium
GATAGAGTCCGCTCTGCAGACCCGCTAGGCCACCCAGTTTGAACTGGGAATAAATCAAAGTCGTGAGCGTGTGCTCTTTGACCGGAAGTCCAAGCAAAGCCGGGACGCCGAATGATGAGAACATATACAGAAACGCGAGCACCATACCGTTTACGAGCGACGGCCAAAGTAGCGGTAAGCTGATTCTGAAGAAGGTTTGGCTTGGCGTTGCGCCACTCATGCGAGCGGCCTCTTCCAGAGCTGGATCCATGCGATCAAAACCGGCCTTCATCTCCAGGTAAACGAACGTAAAGGCAACACTCGTCTCGACCAGCGCAATGCCCCAGAACCCGTAGACCCCTTGTGAAGGAAGGAAGTCTTTGAGCGCGCCGACGGTGGGGTTCCCCAGAACGATCCAAGCCATGCCGAGGAGGTAGCAGGGGATGGCGTAAGGAACCGCGAGCAGGCTTCGCAGATAGCGTCCCGTCGGCAAATCGGTACGCGATAGCAGCCAAGCGAACGCGCAGCCCAGCACGCCCGAGAGCAGCGCCACGGTAAGGCCGAGACTCAGGGAGCGAAGCGTCGCCTCCGAAACGATGTCCCAGGAAAGAGAGCCGCCCATCCGTTACTTCAGGATGAGATCGTGGAATTGTTTTTTAATCGAATCTCGATGCTGAAAGAGTTCGTCCAGAATCGACCCCGACCAAGGCATCATCTTGGCGCTCGCTTCGGCAAATGGCAGGCCGTTCACCGGCGCAGGAATCCCCGGGAGCATGGAATACATTCCGGATTTCACGATCGCGTTTTGCGCTTCATCGGTAAAAAACCAGTCATAGACTTTCTTCGCGTCTTCCGGATGTTCGGAGTCCTTCAAGATCGCGATTGGCGATAACACTGGAATGATTCCGTCAGTCGGATAAATCGGACGAACCGGCGAGCCTTTTCCCCAGGCCTTCAGAATATTCTCTAGCAGGACGATGCCAATCGGCTTCTCTTTGGTTTCGATGCGATTGATGACAGAGCTGTTTCCGCCGGCCGCAAGGAGATCGTTAGCTTGGAGAGCTTTGAAGTAGTCCCAGCCATATTTCTTGGAGAGCAGAGCTACCGTGACGAACGCCGTTCCCGACTCTAAGGGAGAAGGCATGGCGAGCTTTCCCTTGAACTCCTTCTTGGTCAGATCTTGCCAGCTCTTAGGCAAATCGGATTCCTTGAGCACATCGGAGTTGTAACCGATCACCATCACCGGAAGCCTGACGTTTGCGAAGTGATGCGCGGGATCCAAGTAGTCGGCGGGTGTTTTCTTGGCGATGGCGCTCTCGTAGGGGAGAAGCTTTCCCGCTACCATGAGCTCTTCGTACCAAAACGGATCACTCGTCAGAATGAGATCAGCTTTTGCTTTTCCCGCGGAGATTTCCGCGTTCACTTTGCTGGCGATGGTTTCACTTCCACCTTGGTACCACTGGATCTTCGTTCCGGGCATCGCGCGCTCGAGCGCAGGAGTTAGCTCGGCGATCACTTCCTTGTAGATGCTCGTGTAGATCCAGATCTCCTTCTTTTTGGTGCACGCGGCAGTTAACGAAAGTGCAAAGAGGAGGCAGGTGATCGTGAATAGCCGGACAGGTCTGCTCGGCTGGGGCTGGAGATTGTGCATTCGCAGATTCTAGTCAAATGGGCGCGAAATACCTCCCAATTTGAATAGGATAGGTTGACGCATCACATCATCGCGTGTCGGGTTGGACCCTCCTGATTCGTTCTCGAATTACCGACAAGCTAGAAGAGGAGAGCCATGTGCGGGGTTTGATGCCGTCCGAGCGAACCCAATTGTCGCGGAGAGCCGAG
The DNA here is from genome assembly GCA_040377385.1 of Bacteriovoracaceae bacterium. Taxonomy (GTDB): domain Bacteria; phylum Bdellovibrionota; class UBA1018; order UBA1018; family UBA1018; genus JBEIOW01. Next base: position 1,819 of record JBEIOW010000176.1, read on the forward strand.
GAGTACGGCTTGAGGGACGCCGTCCAGCGGGCGGTGAAAATCTCGGTGGTGATCGCTCTCCTCTTTTTGATCCATGGGTTTACGAGTCTGGGCTTCATCCAAAAATACAATCCGGAAGTAACTCTCTGGCAGAACGTCTGGCCCAGATTCGTGCTTTGCACGCTCCCCTCGATCGCGCTGACGTTTTGGATGTATCGGTCGAAAGTGAGTGATCGGACCAAGATCATTTTCTGGATTACCTCGTTCTCAGTCCTGATGAACTTCACCTCTTGGATCTACATCTGGCCACTCGCGCTTGCGGGTAATCCGGAGATCATCACTTACGTTCATGCCGCGAATATCTTTCTCTTCACGACAGTGCACCTGGTAGTAGGCCCGCCTTGGAAAATGATGCCGGTATTTACCGGGATACTTTCGCTACTATTCGTCGCGCCATTGCTTGCGGTGACCTATCTTTCGGGCGACTCCGTCGTTTTTAGCTTAGTTGCAAACGAAAGCATCATTTCGATGATCACCACCTTGTTTCTCTACAAGATGATGGATGCTCTCCGATTTCGAGTTGTTCAACTGGAGTTTGAGAGAGAGATCGAGGCGAGCAAGTTCCTTGGTCCGGTGCTTTCCGAAGCGATTTACGGGGGAGATCGGCATTCACTTGAAACCGCCCGATGTAAGGGATTTATCCTTTCGCTCGACCTGAGAAACTCCACACAGGTTCAGCAGAATAGCCGGGAAGAGTGGCTTAAGTTCAGACATGTCTACTTCTCGCTTGTCTCCCAACTGGTGAAGAAGCACGGCGGATACGTACAGAAGACGATGGGCGATGGTCATCTCGTCAACTTTGGGGTTATGGAGTACGACAAAACTTTGCCTGAAGAAGGCGAAGATCAACGACTCCTGTTGGTTAGCCAGCGTGTCTTCGCCTTTACCGATGAGCTGTTCACTGAGTTCACCCGTATGACACCTCCTGGATCCTCGCTAGAGAGGCTCTCTTTAAGCGGAGGAGTGGACAAAGGGTGGGTGGAGCGTTCGGTTCAAGGCAACGAGGCTTTTGCGCTTGAGCTCGATGTGAATGGAGATCCCGTCAACTGCGCGAGTCGGCTTCAGGAGTACGCAAAAATCCTGATCGAGCGAGGAAAAATTCGGGGATCGGCCATCTTGATTTCCCCATTTGCGAGCGACTACCTGGAGTCCCTTGAAGGATTCCGGCGAATCCCAACGCGCGAGCTAATCATTCGAAACTATCCCGGGATCAAATGGATCCTCGTTCGTGAATTCGAGGACTCCTCAAGTCGAGCCTAAATCACTCCCCCGCCCGACTCACTCGCCGCCTGCTGACTGAGTCCTTCGAAGTACGCCACTCCCGCAATGTAGACCGCGATCAAACTTGGCAGTAGAAACCCAAGGAACTGAAATCCCATAAAGAAGTAAGAGCTTGCTGCAGATCCCAGCGCAAACGCGATGATCTTTCCAAATCGCAGCCCGTTGGCGAGCTTCTCGCGTTCCCGTTCGGCGGGATCGAGGTGCCTCCCGAATTGGCGGACTAGACCCAGCCCTAGATCGGTTGTGATTCCAGTGAGGTGGGTGGTCCTTACCGCATGCCCGCTCGCGGTTGTGACGGCGGCATTTTGCAATCCGCTCGCTAGACAGAGCAAGGCGAGCAGCACGTAGTCACGGCGAAGGACCAATGTGCCGTCAAACGTCGAGAACCAGCCCAACCAGCCCCCGAACGTTACCGCGAGGAGACATAGAGCGACGAGACCCATCGCGGTTGAGTAGTGCGGGCGGCGTTTGGAGTAGATCTGGTGATCAATCAACCACGCGGAGATGATCACGCCCGCCAGAAAGTAGAGCGGCACGGTGACTATTCCGATCGCCCCTTCCAAGTTGCCGTGCCCGACTTCGACACCAAAGAGAGTGGCGAAGCCGGTGACGTGACTTACGAATCGACCACAAGCGAGGAAGCCGCCGGCGTTTACGCAGCCCGAGAGGAAAGCGAGTAAGTACCAATGGAAGAGCGTTCGGCGGGTGAGAACATCCTGTTCACGAACGTGGAACATGTTTTCCCTTCGTGGCCGCCTTCGCCGTCACTGGAAGGACCGGAAAAGCAGTCGTACCAGAAAGAAACTGCCGACCGCGTAGAAGATGAGGCTGATCATTGGGTAGTCGCCGATCTTGTGGCCGACGTCCGTCTGCAACGCCATTGTTCCGGCAACCAGTAAGCCAACCGAAAGAAGACTCAAGCTCATCCGTCGTCCATTGAGGTCGACCTGCTTTCGCATCTCCTCGAGTTCGGGCGAGCGAATTTCGAGCGCAAAGTCGTTCGATGCCCAGCGCTTCAAGGCGCTGCGGAGTTGGCGAGGAAGCACTCGCAGAAGCGACGCGGTATCCTTGGCGACCCAAGTGAGGTCGCGCGTGAGCCGTTCAACGGAATACTGGTTCTTAACCAGATCTCCGATGAGTTCCTTGCCCATGCCTAGCATGTCGAACCTAGGGTCGAGCGATCGACCCATGCCCTCGATCGTGAGGATTGCCTTGAAGACGATCATCCAATCGCCTGGAACGCGGATGTTGTATTTGGTCGCGATTCGGGTGGCTTCAATCAGGACCTTACCAGCATTGAGCTCTCCGAGCTCAAGACCGAGATAAGGAGCTAAGGTATTGCGAACTTCTCTCTCAAAAGCTTCGTAGTCCACCGCACGGTCAGAAGCGCCGAGCTCGGCGTAGATGTAGCAGAGATTTTCAAAGTCCTCGGTCAGTACCGCCATTACCATTGCGGCAAGCTGTCCGCGTGAACGCTCGGAAAGACGCCCTACGATACCAAAGTCGATGATCCCGAGTCGATTTCCCGGGAGAATGAAGAGATTTCCCCCATGTAAGTCTCCGTGAAAGAGACCGTCGATGAAGACCGTCTTAAAGAAGGCACGCGCTCCCGTTGCCACGACGAGCTTTCGATCAATCCCCGCCGCTTCGATCGCGGCCAAGTCATTGACTCGAATCCCTTCGAGGCGCTCAAGCGTCAGGATCTTTGCCGTGCTGAGCTCTTTGTAAACACTGGGAATGACGACTTCCGAGAACGTGGAGAGATTCTCGGAGATGCGCCGCATATTATTGGCTTCGATCATGTAATCGACTTCAAACGAGAGCGTTCTGAAGAACTCGTTTACGAAAACGATCGGGCTGATCACTCGAGTTTCTGGGACGTATTTCTCTAGAAGTCCGGCGATGAAAGTCAGGAGAGCAACGTCCTGCTTGATGATCTTGGCGATCTCGGGTCGTTGGATCTTGATGACGACCTTTTCGCCGCTTTTGAGACGTGCCGTGTGGACCTGTCCGATACTTGCGGCGGCGAGCGGAACCGGATCAA
>JBEIOW010000177.1:0-5179 GCA_040377385.1 Bacteriovoracaceae bacterium
ACTCGTCGAGGATGTTCGCAGGAATTTCTTCCTCGCGAATCTTCTCTCCGTTATCGCCGTCGAAGTAGAAAGCCTTCATCTGAACGAGATCGACCATGCCTTGGAACTGATCTTCGGCGCCGATCGGGTAAGTGATGAGGTGAGCGTTATGCGAGAGCTTCTCGCGCAGCATCTGGACGCCGCGGAAAGGGTTCGCGCCCGCGCGGTCCATCTTGTTGATGAAGCAGATGCGGGGACCTTTGTAGCGCTTCATTTGGCGGTCGACGGTGATCGACTGCGACTGCACACCGGCGACCGAGCAAAGCACGAGGACGGCGCCGTCGAGCACACGGAGGGAGCGTTCGACTTCGATCGTGAAGTCGACGTGTCCGGGGGTGTCGATCAAGTTGACGTTGTAGCCTTTCCACTCGCAATAGGTTGCGGCGGACTGAATCGTGATGCCTTTTTCACGCTCGAGATCCATGAAGTCCATCGTGGCGCCGACGCCGGACTTGCCTTTGACTTCTTCGATCTTGTGAATCTTCGCGGTGTAGAAAAGGATGCGCTCCGACAGGGTCGTCTTCCCCGAGTCGATGTGGGCTGAAATCCCGATGTTGCGGACCTTCTCCATTGCAATACGAGCCATGGCTTTTCCTTTTCCTTGCGGTGCGTTTAAGGCTGAACGTGAATGCCGAGTACTATCCCACTCGACGCTCCCCATTCAAGCGCGATTTGGTCGGAAACCGGCCTGGATCTGATAAGTTCTGGCCATGCCCCGCTACACGCTCAACCCGCTCGAACATGCTCAGATTCCCGAAGCTCACCGATTTCTGCGCGAGCACGCCGCTGACACGCTTTTTCTGCAGGGAAACCTCCTCGACATCGGAACCCGGCTGACCGATCAGCCCAACTCCGGGAACTTTCGGGTGCTGAGAGAGACCAATTCCGACAAAATCGTTCAAGTCTTTACCCTTACCCGACGCGGCAACCTGCTCCTCTCCCCCGGTCCTCGCGATCCTGAGGCCCTAGCCTGGTTCGCCGCTGCAGTCGCCGAGGAAGCTCCCGAAATCCACGTCCGAGGTGCGCTGGGGGAATGGGAGATCACCCGCGCCGTCTGGATGCATCTCGCCTCCCTGGGAAAGGTCACGCGTGAACCCGCGTTTTCCTCGCAGGAGATTCTCTACGAACTCTACCCGCTTCCCGTAGCGCCGACGCACGCAGATGCCCGGGCACGCCTTCTGACGAGCGCCGACTTTGAAAAGTGGGAACCCTTACGACTCGCCTTCTGGAAAGAAGAGGGCATTCCCAACGACACCACCCCAGAAGGACGACGGGCCGTATTCGGCAAAACCTGCGCACTGAGCCGAATCTGGGGAGTCTTCGAGGGCGAAGAGCTGGTCTCGACCGCACTCCTCAACGCAGTGGCAGGAACTTCCGCTCAGGTCGGCGGCGTTTACACGCTCCCCGATCGCCGGGGAGAAGGGTGCGCACTCGCAGTGATGCGCAAACTCCTCTCGGATTGCCAGGAGCGCTTGGGGATTGAACGAGTGATCCTCACCACGGGCCGCGCCAACGTGCCGGCGCAGGGACTTTACGAAAAGCTCCACTTCCGAAGCGTCGGTCGCTTTGGGATCTTCCTCGAAGGGAACTAGCAGCCCGCCAGACCCAGCTGATACTTCTCACTGAGCGCACACTCTGTGCGTCGGCGATCTTCCGCACTCAATGCCCGCGAATAAACCAGGTGTTCCGCGATCTCGCCCTTCCAGCTCGTGATCATCGTCGTGGAGTTCGATGTTCCCATCCGGAATTGCGACGGTATTCCCGAGTGGGACTGAGCACTGCCGGAGGCAACCAAGACTCCGTCGACGTACAGTTCCAAAATCGTGCCTAGCTGACGGACCGTGGCGAGGCGAAAAGCAGTCGGCGAGACGTCGTAGGAGACGTTCGATTCCACGAAATTCGTTCCGAGTTGCCCACCCGTCGCGACAAAGCTGTACCGATTCGTAGAAATATACTTGGCCTCCAGCGCAAGCGCCGAAGCGCTGAACGTCAGCTGATAGGCGACCCGTAGCTCGGAGGGGCCAATGGCTTCCAACTTCAGTACGGTAAACGCCGTGGCGTGAGTGATAGAGCTGAAGTTGTTTAGGTCTGTGGTTCTCGAAAAGAAGTGGGCGTCTGAAAGCGGCGAAAACCGAGGAGCCGGATAGCCCGCCAAGGTTGCAGCCGAAAAGGTCGGCTTATTGATGCCGGTGGCCTGGCTGATATCCGCCGGGGCGCCGGGCACCACTGAAGAATTTACCCACGAGGCAATCGGAGTGCCATTCGACAGACTAGGGAGGCCTTCGGGCTTGAACCAAAGCTGCAGAAGATCCGTGGAGATCTCATAAGAGGAATTGCAGTTTTGCACATCCTTGGGCGCGCTCGCGCTATAGGTGTTGTTCAAGTTCAGCGTCACATCGCCGAAAACATCTTTCACCTGACGGCCGACCTCGTAGAGATTCGGGATGAGATCTTCCAGGGCCTCCTCACCATATTGTTGCTCGAGCTCAAAGTAAGTCCGGCTCGGGCAACCCAGGCTCGTCGTCCGCGCGCCGAGCACTTGAACGAGCCGCTGCGGTCCAGTCGGAACCGTCACCTCGAGATTTCCGCCCGAAGCGACCGGAACAAAAGAAGAGATCGCACCACCATAGGTCGAACAAGCGTCTCCGGCGAGCGCCTTTGGAAAATCCACCGCAAAGTTATAGCCGCTGTGGTTCAAGGAGGAATTGGCGATGCCAGGCCCCGTCACGTTGAGCACGAAACAATCCATCTCGTCGACACTCGCCGGATCCGTCAGGAAGCGCCACTGCGAGCCGAGCAGCGATTTACCGAGGAGATTCGCCGCCTCATTGCGGGACGGAATCTCAAGCCGAACTCGAGCCTGATCGGGACGTTCAAGGGAACAAGAAAGCGTCGTAAGCGCGAGCACCGCGTAAGCCACACGCCGTGATCGACTCAATCCGAGGCATGAAGTCATCATCGCCAAATCCTCTCAACCTGCGATCCACAATTCAACCTGGGATCGCCGCCGATTGGAAATACCAGCGACTGGATGATAGCCTCATCCTCATCATGAGCACCCCTTCCTCCAAGCGCTTCTTCTGGGTCGATCTCGAAATGACGGGTCTGGACGAGAAGGTCGACCAGATCCTAGAAGTCGCCGTCATCGTCACCGACGCCGACTTCACCCCCATCGAGGAGCTTCACCGGATTATCTATCAACCGCCTCATGTGCTCGACGCGATGAACGACTGGTGCAAGAAGACCCACGGCGAAAGCGGCCTCACTGCGGCCTGCGCCACTGGCACTCCGCTCGCCCAGGTGGAACAGGAACTTCTCGCCCTGGTCGCAAGACACTTCTCGGAAAAAGAACGGGTCGTGCTCTGCGGGAACTCCGTCGGGAACGACTTGCGCTTCATGCTCGCGCATCTTCCGACGCTCGCGCCGCGCCTCCACTACCGGGTCATCGACGTGAGCTCATTCAAAGAAGTGTTCCGCGACAAGTTCGGCGTGAAGTTCGCCAAGGGCGAGAAGCACCGGGCGGTCGACGATATCCTCGAGTCGATCGCGGAGCTGAAGCATTATCTCAGCTTCGTGCAAATTTCCTGAAAAGCAGCACTCAGCCGCAGCCTGGGATCGCCAGCAGGTACTTGTTGGAAAGATAGCATTCAGCATCCAACAACTCCGCGCTGGAGAGCGTGCGATTGTAGTAGAGGATCTCCGCCAGATCGCCTTTGAAGTAGTCGCCTCCTTCAAAACCCAGAACCAGCGAGGTCAGCGCTCCCGTCACGTGCCCCGTCGTCATCACATTCCCGCTGGCCTGGCCATCGATGCGCGTCGTTGCCGTCGTCGTATTCGCCGTGCGTGAGATTGAAAGCAGACGGGCCGGCGCTACCGGTAAGTTATTCCCGATGCTCTCGTTTGAGGAACCGATCCCCACGGTGAGTTCAATGAGCCCGCCAACCAAGTTTTGAATCAGCCGGAAGTATGCGGCGGTATACGCCGTCGTCATGATCGGCTGCATACTCCCTCCCGTGGCATTGGGTTGGTAGACGACAAGAAACGTCTGTCCATTGAGATCCGCAAGACCCGTCGCCGCGGTCGCCAACATTTTCTGGCTCGTCCCGTTGAACCGGAGCGCAGGCTTCCCATTGATTGCACTAGCGATGTAAATCGGCGCATAAGCGGGCACCGCCGTAATCGACGCCGACGAGGTCCCCTTGTCTGCCCAGGTCAGGACCTCCACCCCGTCTCCGACTCCGGCCGCTGAGTCAGCCGACAACCACAAGGCGAGCTCCGTGAGTGCAGGCGGACTCGAAGCGTTTGACCCGCCATCGTCGCAATCCACCGTCTTTGGGTTTGCGGCGTTGTAAGTGTTGTTGAGCGTAATCGTGAGATCACCGACCACATTGGCCTGCGCGCGTCCGACTTCGTAGATCTGTGGGATCCAAGCCTCCATCTGAGCCTTGCCCACACGACGCTGGACCTCCAGGTAAGTCTCTTGCGGACAGCCCAAGGCTCCCGTCTTCATCCCGAGTAGCTGGATGAGACGTTGGGGACCCGTGGGGACTGTGAGCTCAATCACCGCACCTTGGTTGGCATTCATGGGAACAGCGACGAAAGTCGACATCGCTCCCGCGTAGGACTTGCAGCTGTCGCCGGCTAAAACCTGCGGAAAATCCCGATTGAACACATAGCTATCGGCGTCTCCCACGCTCAAAATCGGAATCCCCGGTCCCATCACGTTGAGGACCAGGCAATCCATCTCGTCCACGCTGCCCGGATCGGTGAAGTAGCGCCAGTCGCGTCCAGCGAGTGCGGAGCCTAGGTAACGGCTCGCCGTGTCCTGACCCGTGATCTCCAGACGCAAGCGGGCTTCGTCGCTCCGCTCGAGCGAGCAACCAGTAAGCGTCAGCGCGACGCACATAAGGTCGATCCACTTCACTGACAACCTCCGGCTGGCGGGGGTGTATCGTACCGATCCACAAAGGCGCAAAGCAGGCCTTTCTTCTCGGCCGGCGTCAGCGCTCGCGAGTACATCAGCACTTCGGCGATCACGCCGTTGAAATTGGCGACGGGCACCGAGACATCGCGCTTATGTCCGATCTTCCAATCGCCGTGCTCGGCGGGAACAAACGCGGTGGCGCCGACCGTTCCGACC
>JBEIOW010000525.1:0-2058 GCA_040377385.1 Bacteriovoracaceae bacterium
ACGTTCAGCCGTTCCTCCTCAATTACCCTTTCGGACTCGGCGTGGTTCACAACGGCAACCTGGTGAACACGGATACGCTCACCCGCGAGCTGCGCGGCCGCCGCCGTCGCCTGCTCACCAGCTCCGATACGGAAATCATTCTGAACCTGCTCGCCGAGGGCCTGGCCGCCGCCGGTGAAGGCAAGGGAGAGGACGAAGGCGGTAAGGACGCGCTCAGCTTCGACCAGATTTGCTCAGCGGTGAGCTCGATTTTCCAGAAGGCCAACGGCAGCTACAGCATCGTCGCGATGATCGCCGATTACGGGCTCATCGCGTTCCGCGACCCTAACGGCATCCGCCCGCTTTCCTGGGGTAAGCGGACAGAAAAACGTGACGGCGGCGGAACGCTCGCTTCCGGCGAGTCTCATGTATTTGCCTCCGAGAGCGTCGTGCTCTCCTTCCTCGGCTACGAGAAGGTGCGCGACGTGCAGCCGGGCGAAGTGGTTTTCATCGATATGAAGGGCGAGGTGCATACGCGCTCGCTTTTACCGCGCGCGCACCGGCCCTGCATGTTCGAGTGGATTTACTTCGCGTCCCCCGAGAGCGAGATCGATGGCGTCCCGGTTTACGGCTCGCGCATTCAGCTCGGCAAAAATCTCGCGCGTCTGGTGAAGAAGGATCTCGCCGCCCGAGGGTTTGAGGCCGACATTATCGTGCCGGTTCCCGAGACTTCGCGCATCGCCGCGATCGCCCTCGCGGAAGAGCTCGCAGTCCCTTACCGTGAGGTCCTGATCAAGAACCGCTACATCAAGCGCACGTTCATCCTCGACTCGCAGGAGAAGCGGCAGAAGGCGGTGAATCTGAAGCTCTCGCCGGTGCGCTCGGAGATCGAAGGCAAGCGCGTGTTGCTCGTCGACGATTCGATCGTCCGCGGCACGACCTCCAAGAAGATCATCGAGCTCGTGCGGAGTGCGGGGGCCAAGCAGGTGTTCTTCGTCTCAACTTGTCCGCCGATCCAAGAGCCTTGCTACTATGGCATCGACTTCCCGTCGCACGCGGAATTGATCGCGCACGGTCGCACACACGCTGAGATTGAGCGCGAGCTCGGGGCGGACGCGGTGATCTATCAGGATGTGGCCGGGCTGAAGGCGTCGATCGCCGCCGCCAATCCAGACATCACGGATCCGTGCATGGCGTGCTTAAACGCGGATTATCCGACGGATATCTCAGCCGGCGCGGGCTTCAGCGCGCGCCGCAAAATCGATCGCGAAAAGGTGAGTCCGGCGAAATGAGCGCTACGCTTCCCACTCTGTACAGCGGTTCCGTGAAAGAAGTTCTCGGCCCGCTTACGGTCGCGTCGGCTATCTCTTCCCAAGAAGCCGTCGTATTCCAGTACTCGGACGCGTTCTCGGTTTTTGATTGGGGCCGACTGCCGGACCATCTCCCGCACAAGGGCGAGGCGCTCGCCATGCTGACGGCGCATTGGTTCGCGGAGCTCGAGGATCCCGCGAGTTGGCGTGAGTTTTCGCGTTCAAACGCGGCGCTCGGGCTGCGAAAAGGAAATCGTTTTGGCGCCGCCTTCATCGAGTTGGGCGAGCGACTTCAGGTGGAAGGCCTGCGCACCCATTTCCTGGGAGTTTGGGATGAGAAGGCCGCGCGTGTGCTGCCGCTCGCAGACGCGGTAAGCGCTCCATTCCGCTCGATCGCCGTGAAGCGTGTCAGCGTGCACCCGCCGCGCGCGGTGCGCGTGATGGGCCGCGAGGTTTTTGACTATTCAGAAAGCTTACGCGCAGGCGGTCCGGGCGAGGCGCGTCTCGTGCCGCTCGAAGTGGTGTTTCGCTTCAATACGCCCGAAGGCAGCTCGCTCCGCGCGCGACTAGAGAAGGACCCGGATTACCTCGCGCGCCGCGGTTTTGGTGCGGTCGCCACTCAGGCGGCCTGGGATTTCCCCGTGCTCGAAGCATTCACGAAACTCGAGACGCGGGATCGTCCGGTCGAGGTCAGCGAAGCGCTCGCGATCTCGGGTCTTTCGGGCGAGAAGCTCGAGGCGCTTTTTTTCCTGACGGCGTGGGTCTCGGG
>JBEIOW010000583.1:0-1621 GCA_040377385.1 Bacteriovoracaceae bacterium
GGCTGGCCCCTCCAGGACGCAATCCTGCCGGGCGTCGACGGAAACGAGCACCAGCTCTCGGAGGCAGCCGGCCCAGGCGGCCTCGTCGTCGTCTTCATCTGCAACCACTGCCCCTACGTGAAGGCGGTGATCGGAAAGATCGTGCGAGACGTGCACGACCTCGCGCGCGAAGGCGTGGGTGCGATTGCGATCTCGAGCAACGATCCATCCGCGTATCCGGAGGACTCGTTCGCAACGATGATGCGTGTCGCGAACGAGCATGGCTTCGGATTTCCGTACGTGTTCGACGAATCGCAGGAAGTGGCCCGCGCCTACGGCGCCGTCTGCACCCCCGATCCCTTTCTCTACGAGAACGTCGGCGGGCGATTTGAGCTGCGCTACCACGGGCGCATCGATGATTCCTGGAAGGATCCTGCCGCCGTCCAAGAGCGCGACCTCCAAGCTGCCTTCGATGCAATCCTCGATGGCCGCCCCGTCCCGCCGGACCAAAAGCCAGCGATGGGCTGTTCGATCAAGTGGAAGACCTGATCGAGCCCTGCCGCACCTTCGGCGCCGAAGGTGCCCTCCTTCGAATGATAGGAAACGCCTCCCGCGTGACGAAACGGTGGTGAGCTCTGCACAGGAGGCGGAGATGGCCTGCTTCAGTTGTACCGCCCATCGCATAGGGCGGCCGATGATCTACCTCGAGCCCATAGCCTGAACCGCAACGCTTCCCCGTTTTTCGATCTACGTAAGCGCAGGTTCGATCCCTCTGGAAGATCGTGCGTTTGAGCGCTGCTCCGGGGAGTCGGCGCGCGGGATCCTGAGGAGGCGTCTCACGAACGGGAGCGTCGACTTTCTGGAGCGTGAGCTTGGCCATATGAGCCAGCGTCTCTTCCAGGGTTCCGAGCGCGAGAAGATTCTGGATTCGCTTGAGATCCTTTAGCAATGCCTCGTCGGCGAGAAACCACACTTCGGTTTGCGTGGCACTGACCGCCTTTAGGATCTCCTTTCGAGCGAAGTCCGGATTCTTGGTGGTGAGCACGCGTTCGACTTCGCGGGTGGAGAGATCTTTGAGTTCGAGGACGACCGACTTCTTTTCTTCGGGTGAATAGCTCCCCATCCGAAAGAACCGCTGCGCCTGCGTCAGAGTCGTCAGCGACAGCTCCCCCGACTCGACGGCGGGTTTCAGGCTCGGCACATCGCGCACGACTCGCATGGCGGAGATCCGGCGGAGAGCCGACGGCTCTGAATAGCCCAGAAACTCCACAGCAAAAACGAGCAGACTGGAATACCCACGTTCAAGGTAAAGTCGCCGACGCTCGATCTCTTCCAGGCATTCGATCACGCGCGCCGTGGCGGCCACCTCCTCGGCAACGAGGGACTGGGCACGGGAGAGAAGTTCGGAATCAGAGAGCGGGTTTTTCATTCGCTCTGCATACACCCGGTTCCAAAGAGCGAAAAAAGTGATCTACGAATCCCCCAGCAAAGCTACGCTGTAAATTTTCAGAAAATCACTGAAGAGAAAAAGATCGCCTCTCCTGACGAATTCCAAAGCGCGAACAGCCTCATTCAGAAAGCGCTCCTTTCCACGGAGCGGTTCGCCGAAAAAACCAGTCAACACAAAATAAGTAGAGATGAA
>JBEIOW010000353.1:0-3181 GCA_040377385.1 Bacteriovoracaceae bacterium
GCCGTCGATCCGTCCCGCGCGAGCCGCGATGCGGGCGTCACGCGCGGCGATGCGCATCGCGCGAGCCTGGCGGCGGAGGTGGGCCTTTTGCCGGCGTTGTTCTGCCAGGCCCTGGAAGAATCCCACGCCGTAGTCCTTGGCGGACCAGAGACTGAGCGCGAGCGAAAGATACAGGAGAGTCATGCCCAGCGTATCGAGCGGCAGCCAGCGACTCAGCCAGGTGTTTTCGAGCATCAGCATCGGGAGTGCGGCCATTTGGAAGCCGGTCTTCCACTTGCCGAGCTTTTCGGCGGCGATGATGACACCTTCTGCGCTAGCGAGCGCGCGCAGGCTCGTCACGCCTAGCTCGCGGCAGACGAGGAGGATGTTGACGACGGGGTGGATGCGCTCAAGCTCCTGGAGGACGAGGAGGCACGAGACGACGAGAAATTTGTCGGCAAGCGGATCCATGAGCTTGCCGTAAACCGTGATCAGCTTGCGACGGCGTGCGATCTCGCCATCCAGATAGTCGGTAAATGCGGCGAGCCCGAAGATGATCGCCGCCGCCCAGTCCCAGGGGGGCGTCCGTTGCAGCATGGCGGCCACGACGACCGGGACGGCAAGGATCCTCGAAAGCGTCAAGAGATTGGGCGCGTTCGTAAACTCCATGTCGTTGCCGGAAGAGCCGGAAGAAGAATTGGGCGGGGTCCCTCTTGGACGCTACGCAAAGCGACTCGGTTTTGCAAGGGGCGCTCGGGAAGCTTTTCCCCGGAGCTTCCTCCAGGGTAAACTTCTCGCTTGATGTGCATCCTCGCCGCCGGGCTTTCCGTCCTCCTGATGTCCCTCCCGTTGCCTGCCCTTGCGGCAGGACCGATTGAGACGGGTCTGCGCTCGGAGCTTCGGAAGAAAGTCCTGCATGAGCGCGAGATTCATTCGGCGGCTAGCCTGCGAGATGCGGAAGCCGACGGCCGCCGGAGCTACTCATTCCTCACCGTGATGCAGGTTTCGGCCCCCGTTGCGCGCGTCCGTGACGTGCTGACGGACTATGCGCTCTACGAGAAGCTCATCCCGTACGTTTCGAAATCCCGCTACGACCCGAAGAAAAAAACGCTCGAGGTCGAGGGCGGTCTTTGGAACTACCGATTGCAGTCGACGGTGCGATTCCGGGAGGAAAGCGAGCGGCGACTGGCGTTTGAAGTCATCGACGGAAGTTTTCGTGGAATGGTAGGTACGCTCGACTTCGAGGGGGTGGCCGAGCGGGGAAGTCTCGTGTCACTGCAGGGAAGTCAGACGGGCAAGGACTTTCCCCCCAAGTTTTTAATCGAACGCGGCGCCGAGATTGTCTTCTCGTTCGCCGGGAAGAAAATGCGCGACCTCATTGAGGAGCGCAGCAGACAAGCAGGAGGCTCGTCGAATGAATACCCTCAACCCCAGCGTAAATTCTGATTTTGAACCCATCGAGAAACGCCGCCTACCGCGCCTCTCGGTCGCGCACGAACTCTTCCGGCTCGATCCCGCGCCCGGGGCAGAGCGAGGGAAAGTTTTCTCCGTCGTGGATGTCTCGGCGTCAGGGTTTGCGCTACAGCTCCTGGACGAGGCGGATGCCGCGAGGTTTCCACTCGGGAGCGAAGTCCGCGGAACATTGAACCTCAACCGAGAAAAGATTCCGGTCCGGGCCCAGGTGCGAAACCACGACTCACGCGGCAGCCGCATCGGGCTGGAGTTTCAGAGCCTGGCCGAGTCGAGTCGCGAGACGATCGAAGCGCTTTTGCATCCCGCGCGTCTTGGAGAGTCGCTACGCCCCGTCCCGGCTGAGGCCACAGGCGCCCTGGTCTATGAGGGGCTCTCGGGAACGCGCGCGGCTTGGTGGCGCGAATGGGACGGGAGCTACCGCCGGTTCTGGGTCTCGGTGCTGGGTTGTGTCGTCGTTTGGGACACGGCGGAGGGGCTGGCTTCGGGGAGGCTCACAGAAGGTGGAGCGATCCGCGAAACTCCGGAATTCACGCGGGATTCTGCGGTAGATGCGGGCAAACTGGCCGTTGCAAAAACGGTGTTGCTGAGTTCTAACCTTCCTAAGGATTTATCGGCCTGGTGCGCGCGGCAACTCACGCCGCAAGGAAGAAGAACCGGATATGGATCGTAACTTCGCCCTAGAGTTTGTTCGCGTGACGGAAGGTGCCGCACTGGCGAGTGCCCGTTTGATGGGCCGAGGCGACGAGAAGGCCGCCGATCATGCGGCGGTCGAGGCGATGCGCGCGATGCTCAATTCCATTCATTTCGATGGCAAAGTGGTCATCGGAGAAGGTGAGCGCGACGAAGCCCCCATGCTCTACATCGGTGAGAAGGTGGGCAAGGGGAGTGGCAACCGGCTGGATCTCGCGCTGGATCCGCTCGAAGGCACCACGATCTGCGCCAATGGCGGACATAACTCGATTTCCGTGATCGCGATCGCCGAAGAGGGCGGCTTTCTTCACGCGCCCGATACCTACATGAGCAAAATCGCGGTCGGTCCCTCGGCGCGCGGCGCGATCGACCTGAGGGCTTCTCCGACAGAGAATCTGCGCAATATCGCCCGCAAGAAGAACTGCAACGTGGATGACCTGACGGTGGTGATCCTGGATCGTCCGCGGCACGCGGACTTGATCGCCGAAGTCCGCCGCACGGGGGCTCGCATCTACATGATCGGCGACGGGGATGTGTCGGCTGCGATCGCGACCTGTAAGCCGGACACGGGGATTGACGTGCTCATGGGCGTAGGTGGCGCGCCCGAAGGTGTGATCGCTGCGGCGGCGCTCCGCTGCATGGGTGGTGACTTTCAGGGACAGCTGCTCTTCCGGAAGGAAGACGAGAAGGCGCGCGCCCAGAATATGGGCGTTCAAGACTTTGATCGCGTTTATAAGATCGATGATCTCGCGCGCGGCAATGTGATGTTCTGCGCGACGGGCGTGACGGCGGGAGCGATGCTGCAAGGGGTGCGGTTCTTCCCAGGCGGAGCGGCGACGCATTCGGTGGTGATGCGCTCCGAGACGGGCACCGTGCGCTTTATCGAGGCCGAGCATCATTTCGATCGAAAGCCCGGATACTGATTTCTCACGTTCCTCACTCAGGAGAGACACACGGATGGCTCAAGCAGAGATTCAAGAAACGCTTTCGGTCAGCAAAGACGCTTTTTTCGACACGGTCGCGGCCTACGAGGCCTACC
>JBEIOW010000343.1:0-3285 GCA_040377385.1 Bacteriovoracaceae bacterium
CGGGATCGATTTTCTTCAAGGTGAGCTTAGCCATCTGGGCCACGGTTTCTTCAATCGTTCCGAGAGCCATTAACGACTGAATGCGCTTCAGATCCTGCAGCAAGGTCTCGTCGGCGAGAAACCGCACCTCGGTTTGCGAGGGCCCGGTGGGGCGGAGGATTTCTTTTCGGGCGAAGTCGGGGTTCTTCGCGGTGAGTGTGCGCTCGACTTCACGGGTGGAGAGATTTTTAAGGCTCAGGACCAGGCCCTTTTTCTCCTCCATGGAATAGGCTCTCTTTTCTGCCCGAAAGAACCGCTGCGCCTGAGTCAGCGTCGTAAGCGACAGCTCGCCCGATTCCACGGCCGGCTTCAGAGCCGGAACGTCCCGGACGATGCGCATGGCGGCGATGCGACGAAGTGCCGAAGGTTCCGAATAGCCCAAGAACTCGACGGCTAGAGCGAACAGACTTGGATAGCCCCGTTCGAGATAAAGCCTCCTTCGCTCGATCTCTTCGAGACATTCGATCACGCGGGAGGTGGCGGAGGATTCTTCGGCGACGAGCGCCTGGGCTTTGAAGAGAAGCTCACTGTCGGAAAGAGGCATGGAGAAGTTTCCTTTCACCCCGCATGCATACACCCCGTTTTTCGCGGCTCTGGAGAGGCACGAAAACGCTCTCAGGGACGATTCGCCGAAACTTTTTCGAAAACTCGCGGAGAGCGAAGAATGAGCCCACTCTGCTTCCCGAAGGTCGTGAGACGCGGCATTATTCAGGCTCAGAAATCCCGCACGCAAAACGAAGAAAAGATCGTCAAACGAAATTCTCAGGCGTCTGTATTTTCACCCGTAGAAAGTCCGGGATCCGGACTCCCGCAAACCCGCGATCGGCGAGAATCCGACTACTTCATTGCGCCTACTGCGCCGAAGGTTCCAAACGGAAATCGCCCCAACCACCACAAGCACCCGACTACTTCATTGCGCCTACTGCGCCGAAGGTTCCGCCGCGAAATCGCCGCGCGATCGTGATCGAGAGCTCCAATGCGAGAGCAGCACTTCATCCGAGCAGTCTTCCCCTAGAGAAAGAAGAGCCGGGCCCGTGAAACCCAAGACCGCCGCGAAAGTCGCCTCAAGCCGCTTCCCTTCGCGCACCCCGTACGCGCAGACCGCGGCGCGGAAATCTTCGCCGAGCACGCGCAAAAGCCGGCGTTGCAGCGCGAACCATCGCAGCCGAGAGTGTTCGTCCGCTCCCGTAGCCTCCGCGCTGAGCTCCACCGGAAAGCCTTCACATTCGAATCGACAGAAGACACGGTCGTCTTCCTGAAAAAGAACGAAGCGCGGATAATCCGCGTAGAGCGCGATCACTCGATCGACGAAGGCTTCCGCCCCCAAGGAAAAGCACGCGATTTCCAGACTAAATCGCGGTCCGACCAGGCCGAGCGGCAATCCACCGGCGAGCTCGGGACGAAATTCCGCAAGGTCGGTCAAAAATCCATGTCGCAGAAGATTTTGGCAGGATTCCGGGAGAGACGTCATGCGGGTACTTCCGAGTCTAAGGATTCTTCGTGCTAGAAATGACCTGTTCCGTCTGCGGCGAAGCTTGGTCCGACTCCATCTCCAGTGCCGGGAAGGTTTCGGGCTTGGGGTGCACGAAGTTGCGGTCCGTGGGTCCCTGGCGGGCGACCACCGCGCCCAAGGCGCCCAGACCGCAGAGAATTGCCATGCTGACAAAAGCCGGTTTACGGCGAATCGAAGTCACACTGAAATCGTAACGGATCGAATCGGAGAATGTCAAAAATCAGCGCGGCGACTCACCCGCAGCCTCGCCCGCTCGCACAATACTGTGCATCAACGCTTCGGTTTCACCGAAGGTCACTCGGTCTTCGATCCCCTGACGAAGCAGCGCCTGAATGCGCTCCTGCACGGCGATCGCCTGATCGATCTTCGCGCTCGACCCCCGCTGATAGGCCCCGATGTTGATCAGATCTTCGGCCTGCGCATAGAGCGCCATCCATTCACGGATGCGCCCTGCCCAGTCCTGATGTTCCTTGGTCGTGACCGAACGCGCGACCCGGCTCGTGGAAGCGAGAATGTCGATCGCCGGGAAGTGGTTCCGCTGGGCGATCTTGCGGGAGAGCACGATGTGACCGTCAAGAATCGAACGGGCGGCATCGGCCACCGGCTCATCCATGTCATCGCCATCGACGAGCACCGTGTAGAGGCCGGTGATACTTCCCTCTCCCACGCCCGTTCCGGCACGCTCGAGGAGCTTCGGAAGCGTGGAGAACACACTCGGCGTGTAACCCTTAGAGGCTGGCGGCTCACCGAGCGAAAGCCCAATTTCTCGCTGTGCCATACAGAAACGAGTGACCGAATCCATGAGCAGCAGGACATCATCCTCTTGATCGCGGAAGTACTCCGCGATCGTAGCGGCCAAAAAGGCGCCGCGCATTCGCAGCAACGGTGACTGATCGGAGGTCGCGACCACGACCACGGAACGCTTCAATCCCTCGGGACCCAGATCGCGCTCGATAAACTCGCGAACCTCACGCCCCCGCTCGCCGATGAGCGCGATCACGTTCACATCGGCGGTCGTATTCCGCGCCATCATGCCGAGCAATACGGACTTACCCACGCCCGAACCGGCCATGATCCCGATCCGTTGTCCTTTGCCGCAAGTCAGCAGCCCGTTGATGGCCTTCACGCCCAAATCCAGGGGCTGACGAATCACCTTTCGCTCCAGCGGATGGCTCGGAGCCTGATAAAGACTGCGATCGTGCGAAGCCAAGATCGGGCCCTTGCCATCGATCGGACGTCCGCGCGCATCGATCACGCGGCCGAGGAGTTCCGGCCCTACCCGCGCGCGCGAAGCTTCGGCGATCAGTTCAACGCGGCTGTCCGAAGAAACCCCCGGAGCGTCGTCATACGGCATGAGGACGATCTTCTGATCCCGAAAGCCGACGACTTCGGCTTCGATCCCCTCCGCTCCGCGGGCCCCGGCGCGAAACCCGCCGCCCTTGATCCGGCAGAGAGAACCGATGCTCGCACCCGGGAGATGGGCCTGATAGAGCAAGCCTTGAGACTGAGAGACTTTGCCTTCGATTTGATAGAGAAGCGCGGAATCCAGCCGCGCGCCCAACTCAAGCGGGTTCATGCGAAGCTTCCGGCGGAGCCTCGGAGGGAGCTGACCCAGAATCCCCACCCGAACCCGACGCTGCGGGTTCCGTACCGACGAGCGACTGCATGATTCCAT
This sequence comes from Bacteriovoracaceae bacterium, assembly GCA_040377385.1. GTDB lineage: Bacteria > Bdellovibrionota > UBA1018 > UBA1018 > UBA1018 > JBEIOW01. Next base: position 3,228 of record JBEIOW010000343.1, read on the forward strand.
CGATCTGCCGCTCAACTGTCGCGTCGATGAACGCCCACTTCGTTTCCACAAGACAGCC
>JBEIOW010000549.1:0-1936 GCA_040377385.1 Bacteriovoracaceae bacterium
CGAGCGCTTCGCCCTTCTTGAGTTCTTCCTTGTACGCGGTCCGGTGCCCGATCGTATCGAACGCGATCGCGCCGATGAAAATCGCGGAACCCACTGGAACGCTCCAAACGTAATCAGGGAAGACCACCCCGTTCATCCAGCCGAAGAGGACGAAGCCGCCGACCGAGATCAGCAGACCACTCATCAGTCCAACCCAAGCGATGTAGACCAGCCAGTCGGTGCGGGAGAACCCCCGCGCGAGGGAGGCGTATGCGATCACCTCTCGCCAGAAAGTGAGCTTACCGCGATTCTGAGCGCTGAGTGCGGCCTCGGCGGCAGCGTTGACGTTGGGATTCATCGTCTGAGTCATTTGAGCCTCCACGTTTCCGTCAATATCACGGGTGACCACGGTCGCACGAGCCGTCCCGGCACGCTCGATAATACTCGAAGAACGCCCAGGAAAAGCGCCCATCGCTTCCAGCCCGAAGGTACGATCGTTCGGCTCTCCCAAGCTCGCTCTCCACGCGCCCGGACAAATCGGCCGATCTGTCGGTAGACCCCGGCTGCGGCGCTGACGGCCAAGGCCGAACGGAATGAAAGCTCCCCGATGCCGGAGAGCCCAATCCGATAGCGCCGCTCCGCTTCGTCGAGCACACGGGCGACCACCTTCGCGACCGCCGCCCGATTGACCGGCAAAGCGACGGCCTCCGGAGTGGACGCAACCCCTTCTGCAGCGAGCCAATCCCCGGGCAGGTAAACCCTTCCGAGTTCCGCGTCGGTGAGGACATCGCGACAGATGTTCGTCATCTGCATCGCCATGCCCAGCTGTGCAGCCGCGTCCAACGCGCGAGCGGAACGCACGCCCATGATGTGCGACATCATCAACCCGACGACGCCGGCAACGCGATAACAGTAGAGCTCCAACTCGCGCACGGATGGGTAAGTCTCGCCTCGCACATCCATCGCCATTCCTTCGAGAAGCTCGTCGGCGTAGAAGCGCGGAATCGCGTAGCCTTGTGAAACATGCCGGAAAGCCTGAAAAACCGGCGGCAAGGACTGCAACGCCTCAGGGCCATATGCAGCGGCGGTGTAGCGACGAAGCTCCGCCAGACGCGCCAGCTGTGCCTCGCGTCCGCCTTGCTCCCCATCCACCTGGTCATCGCAATAGCGGCACCAGACGTAGAGAAAATGCGAGGCGATCTGCGTTTCGCGCCCGAAGAGCAAAGAGGCCAAAGAAAAGCTCTTCGAGCCCGCTCGGATCGTATTGCGGGCGTCATCAACGATCGCAAGCGCTTCGGGAGTCAACCTCAAGGTTGGCCGGCGGACGGTCATGCGCGCGCCGAGATCCCGAGGTCATCCAGAATCAGCTTCGCCGTCGCCTTCGCGGAATTCACCACTCCGGGAACCCCGGCGCCCGGATGCGTTCCGGCCCCGGCGAAGTACAGGTTAGGAATGCGATCGTCGCGGTTGTGGGTTCGGAAGAACGCGCTCTGGGTCAACACTGGCTCGAGCGAGAACGCCGCGCCTTGGTGGGAGTTCAACGTGTCTTCGAAATCATCCGGCGTAAAGATCCGCTGGGTGATGATCTCTTTGCGAAGTCCAGGGATGTAACGCTTTTCTAGGTAGTCCAAGATGCGATCCGCGTACTTCGGGCCCTCGACGGACCAATCCGTCTTGAGTTTTCCAAGATGCGGAACGGGCGAGAGCACGTAGAACGCTTCGCAGCCCGGAGGCGCCATGCCCGGATCCGTGCGGGTTGGCGCGTGCAGGTAGAGCGAGAAATCTTCCGCAAGCTTGCCCGTATGGAAAATGTCGTTGAGCAAACCTTTGTAGCGTGGCCCGAAGATCACGTTGTGGTGAGCAAGCTCGGGATACTGGCGTTTGGTGCCGAAATAAATGAGGAAGAGCGACATGCTGTAACGCGCGCGATCCAGTTTTCGGCGACGCGAATCCAACC
>JBEIOW010000312.1:0-3566 GCA_040377385.1 Bacteriovoracaceae bacterium
CGCGCTCGAGCTGCTCGGCTCGCTTCTGACGGACCGTGCGTATTCCCGTTCTGGCGCCGCACGAGTCCTGATCAGCTCGCTCGTGGTTTCCGTATTCGGCGCGGCACTGGGTTGGCTGAATCGCCCTTTCTCACTCATCGCCTCCCCCGAGACGCTCAATGCCGCCGCCCTCGCGAGCACCCTCACGCTTGCGGGCGGACTCAGACGAACTCGCTGCGTGAGTCTTTTCCGCGAATTCCGTCCGGACCCCTGGCTCTGGGGCTCGCTCGCTTTGTGGATTCTCTTGCGCGGCTTTGCTCCGGATCTCTGGCATCCCATCCTGGGCGGCGAGAAGTTCATGGATTTTCAGTTTCTCCAAACGGCGATGAGCCAGGTGCGTTTTCCGCTTGAAGACCCATTTTTCGCCGGCGAACGGTTGCACTATTACTTCGCCGGATTCTGGATGTGCGCTCGGTGGGCGCTACTCTCTGGCGTTCCGCCCGAACCTGCCTACTTCCTCGCCGTAGCGACGCTCGGCGCTCTCTTGGTGGGAATCCTCGCTCGTTCGCGTGGGGCGATCGGCGCACTCCTCCTTTTCGGCGGCACGCTCGCCTGGCTGCCGCGTGCGTGGGATCATTTTCACCAAAGCTTTTGGACCAGTAGCCGGGTGATTCCGGACGTCGTTCTGGAGTATCCCTTTTTCAGCGCCGTTTTCGGCGACCTCCACCCACACCTGATGGGCCTGCCCGTACTCGCGCTTTTCCTGATCGGTTTGGGCGGTCACGATCGGGATGGCGCCGCCCAAACACCCAAGCCAGCGCTGTGGATCAGCACGTTGCTTCTCTCTCAGCTCCTGGCCATTCACCCTTGGTACTTTCCCGTCGCGGCAGGATTGTTTTTGATTGAACATCCCCCGCGCCGTCGGGATTTTTTCGCGACGATCGCTGTCGTCCTGATCTCGTTTGCGCTCGCTTCGCCTTACACTTCCGAGCTCTTTGCTCCCCTCAAAGGGGTCGCGTTTAACCCGAAATTCTCGCCCGCGTGGAACTGGATGAGTTTCTGGCTCGGCTGGCTGTTGTTGTTCTTCTTCATTCCGCTACGCGGTTTTCTGAATGCGGGCGCACTCCGCTCATCCGTCGATGCGCGCTTCGTGATGACGGCCATCCTGATCTGGATCGGAACGGAGTTGTTCTACATCCGTGACTTCCACGAAGGCACCTGGGGATTTCGGCAAAACACCGTCTTCAAATTCAGCCTTCAAGCCTGGCTGCTTCTTGCGATCGGCCTCGCCCCCGCACTCAGCAAGAAAATGCAACGTGGAAGCCCCTGGGCGCGCGGGACTCTCGTCGCAGCCCTCGCAGTGATCCTGCTCTGCTCGGCGGGAGCTTGGCTTTCCTGGGCGGTCTACTTTTCGAGAGGCTTTGAGCGCAAGCCGCTCTGGGGAATCCACGGCTGGAGCAAGATCACCGACCTGGTGGCCGCACCCAAAGATGGCCCAAAGGTTCCCCTCCGCAGCTCGTTACAGGCTGCCGCTTGGCTGAAGGACGAGAGCCGAAGACTCGAGTTCTTCGATGAAGGACCAGCCGGACGGCGCGCCATCGTCTTGGAGGGAATCGCCGACTACGCCCGGTGGGCGGGCGGACGGATCACGGTCGGCTCCGGCGTGATTTCCGTGCTCGGCGGGCAACACGCGGCTCAACAGCATTCTCACGCAGTATTCGAAGCCCGCTCACAAAAGGTCGACGCCTTCTGGCGAGCACCGAACGCTCGCGCTCGCGCCATGGCGCTCGATGCGCTTCGTCCGGCGCCATGCTGGATCGTCATCGGTGAACTCGAGCATGCGCTCTACGGATCGGATCTCGACGAGCATTTCGAACAAAGTCCGCTCGAGGAAGAATGGATCATTCGCTGGGAAAACCGCGAAGCCGGATTCCGAGTCTACGCTCACGCAGACTGTCTGCCGGAAGGCACGCCCTCAGGCCGTCCACCGGGCGATGAGCGCGAAACCGACGGCGAACCAGCTCGGGCCGTCACTCCAAACACGTCCCAAGACATCTCGATTGCCGCCCTCCGCACGCCATAGCCAGAGCATTCGCGCGAGCGCAAGTGCGAGGCCCGCCACGGTGAGGGCCAAGCCGATCGAGAAACTCTCCGGAGGAAGGGCAATACCGGCTCCCACCACCGCCGTAATGACGGTCAGCACACCTACCGTCAGCAGCACCGGGGCATGAACCCGCGCATAGGGACGCCCTGATTCCCGTCTTTCCGCGTACGCGAAGAGTTCGGCCGAGCGGCGAAGCGTTGCAAGCCCGATCCCCAAAAACAGCCAACCCAGCGCCGCAATGATTGAGGGTTCGCCCAGCAGAGCCGCGCCCGCCACGAAACGAATCCCAATCATGAACCCCAAGCCCAGGACATCCCACACTGCTCGCCGCTTCAAGCGCGCGCTGTAGAGGAGAGAGGCAGCGAGATAGATGCCGAAGAAGCCCGGCAGAACCACCGCCACGCCGCCTTCGCTCGCCGCCAGCGACGCCATACCGAGAACAAAACTAAAGAGCACTCCCAGCGCCATCGCCCAGTCCTCGCGGGACATCCGTCCGGATGCGAGCGGACGATGTGCCTTCCACGGATGGCGACGATCCAGGTCGAGGTCGCAGGCGTCATTGATGAGGTACGCGATCGAAGCGCAGGCGGAGAATCCCGCGAACGCGAGCACGCCGACCGCAAGCGGAAGTTCCGCGTCGCTCGTGCGAGCCACCAGGATCCAGGGGATAAAGATCAGGCCGTTCTTCAGCCAGTGCGACACACGGAGGGCCGAATGCCAATCCCGAGCGCGCATCTCAGGCCGCCGTCTCCGTCAAAGCACCGATCTCCGCAGACGACTCGAGATGAAGTCGACGAACATGACCAGCACCAGGATGACCAGAATGACCGTGCAGACCTTCTGGTACTGGAACATGCGCATGTACTGCGTGAGGAGGAAGCCGATACCGCCGGCGCCGACGAGACCTAAAACGACCGCGACGCGGACGTTGAGCTCAAAGCGGAACAGGAAGTAGCTGATGAAGTGCGGAGCGACCTGCGGCCAAACCGCCCAGCGGATGGTCGCGAGTTTGCCCGCGCCCGCACTTTCGAGCGCCTCGACCGGACCCTTGTCGATCGCCTCAATCGCGTCGGCAAAGAGCTTGCCGAGCATGCCGACCGAATGGATCGCCAAAGCCAACGTGCCCGGAAACGGCCCGAGGCCGACGGCGCTGACGAAGAAGAGCGCCAGGATCAAAGAGTCGATCGCGCGATCGGCGTTCAGGAAGAAAATGACGCCGCCGCGGAGCGCGCGGTTCTTCACGATATTAGTGGCGGCCATGAAGCCCACCGGCACCGAGAGAATCGCCGCGATGACGGTCGAGATCCACGCGAGTTGGATGGTGAGCAGCGTCTCGCTCACGACCTTGTCGAGGATCGTGAAGTCCGGCGGCCACATCCGGTTCAGGAAGTCCTTCATGTACGGAAGGCCTTCGATCAGCTTCTGCATGCTGAACTCGACGCCTACCGCCGACCAGTAGGTCGCAAACACGACGAAGATCAGC
>JBEIOW010000203.1:0-4844 GCA_040377385.1 Bacteriovoracaceae bacterium
CGGTTGGCGCCACGGTCTCGCGATTGCTTCGCGAGTATCGCCTGCCCCCCAAATGGGCCACCCTCGTAGGCGGTGGAGGCGGGGCGAGCGCGATCGTTCCCCACCTTTCCAAAGTCCTCGGCATTCCGCACGAGATCGCGCTGGAAGCGGACGTGATCTCGGCCATCGGCGTTGCGCTCGGACTCGTGCGCGAATCCGTGGAGCGCTCGTCGATTTCCCCTTCGCGCGAGGAGATTTACCGCGTGCGAATGGAAGCGGTGGAACGAGTCCTTTCTCAAGGCGCCGACCCCGCTTCGATCGAGGTTTTCCTTGAAGTCGATACGCAGAAGAACCTCATCCGCGCCGAAGCTCAAGGCGCCATCGACTTCAAAGCAGCGGCGACCGGCGCACAGGGATCCGAAAGCCTCGATTGGCGGACCCTGAGCCAGCAGGCCCTCGGACTGGAACAAGCCGTCACTCCGCGTGAAGAAGGCCAAAGCCTGGGTCTCCGCGCAGCGGTCTTTGAGACCCGGCGTTCGGCATGGCTCGGACTTCGTTCCGCGACCCGCAGCCAGGGTCTCGTCGTGGATCGCCGCGGAGTCGTGCGCCTGCGCGTGCCGGAAGCGAGCGTTCAACAGTCTGAGGTATCAAGACTCATCCAAGATCTGGGAGAGGGCCTCGAGAGTCGGTCGATCTACGGCGACGGCGGCCTCCACTACCCCTATGCGTACGTGCTCTTTGGCGAGCGTATCGTTGATCTCTCGCGTCTCTCGAAGAAGGAGCATCAGCTGTCGGTTCTTGAGATGGAACTCGAAGGCGCGCCGGGCGGAGATCCCGCCGCGATTCTTTACAGCTTTGAAGGAAGTGAATCCGAATGAAACTCTGGGTATCTTTGCCGAAGAACGATCTCTCCCTCGCGCAGGCCGCTCTTCGCGGAGGCGCTGAGCTGGTGAAAGTCCACCTGAACGCGCACCACCGTGCGAGCGGTACGGTTTTCGGGACCTTCACTGAAGAGCGCCCCTTTCTTGAGGAGCTCGCCAAACTCCCGACTCGCAAGGCCGTCATGATTGGCCAGGAAACCTTGCCGTCCCATGCGGAGCTTCGCCTGCTGAAGGAGTGGGGCTTTGAAGCGTTCAACCTTTACCTTCATCATTTGAAGCCGGGCCTCGCCGACTCCGGCTTACGTCCAGTGCTCGCGCTCGGGCATGGCTATACGAATGCCGACCTCGAGCTTGTGCGATCGACGCCGAACGCTTGGGTGGAAGCCTCCGTCGTCGATCCGGCACACTACGGTCAACCGCTGACCGCTGAAGACCTCGCTCACTACCGTGAGATCAAGCAAAAGACCGGACGAACGGTCATCGTCCCCTCGCAGAAAAAGATCCTCGCCTCGGACATCGCCGCGCTCGCAGAGGCCGGCGTCGACGTGGTCCTCATCGGCGTGATCGTCATGGGATCGACGCCTGAATCCGTCGAAGCCGCCGCGCGCGAACTCTCGCGGGAATGTGCAAAATTCGAATGACCGAAACTCGCCCATTCCGCATCGCCCTCCTTCCTCTGGATGACCGCCCCTGCAGCTTGGAGAGCGTGGTGGAGCTCACGCAGATCGCGCGCGGCGAAGCGCTGATCCCACCTCGAGAACTCCTCTCTTCCCATTCTCTCCGCTACGATTTCGAAGCCGTGGCCGGGTGGCTTGAGCGCACCTTGCCGGAGGTCGAAGCCGCAGTCCTGAGCCTGGATTTCTTTCTTTACGGAGGACTCATCCGCTCGCGGAAGATGGAAATCACGGAGTCGGAAGCTCTCGATCGCCTGCTCCGCCTCGACCGAATCCTTCAATCCGCGCCGAAGGTGCGCGTCTATTTCTCGCACGTCCTTTTGCGCCTGAGCGTGACGGTCACCGCCGAACAAAGCGAGCAGACCTGGAAATCCATCTTCCGATACTCTGAGCTCTCCGATCCCGTACAAACCGGCACGGCCACGCCCGCCGAGCGCGCCGAATGGGAAGCACTCCAAAAGAGCATCTCTCCCGCGACCCTCGAAGAGTATCTGCGGGTGCGCGCACGCAACCACGCACTGAATCGCGCGGCCTTGGGCCTCGGCGGCCGCGCTCATTCGCTGGTCTTCGGACAGGAAGACTGTGCCCCGCGTGGCCTCCACCGTATCGAAAAGCAGATTCTGCGCGAGCTCCTGCTTTCGCGCCCGTCGGTGTCCATCATGACCGGCGCCGATGAGCTCAATTCCTTGCTGGTCTTGCGCGCCTATCAGGACCGCGCACCGGTATTGGGCGGCGTGCGTCCACTCCCCATAGCGGTTCATGATCCGGCAGCGCTTGAGCGCATCTCGCTCTACGAAGACATCTCGCTGAAGGAAAACCTCGAAGCGCACCTCGCGCCGACCGCCTTCCGCCCGCGGTGGCTGACTGATCCGGCCGTGTCCCTTCCCCCGGGACCCGTCCTCCACCTTTCAGTCTTTGGACCGGAGGGGCAGAAGGACGCGTGCTTTGTCGCGGCTGCGGAACTCACCGCAACTCCCCTGTCCCCTTCCGAGTCACTCCTTCTCGAACGCTTCCGTCCCGGCGACGGACTCCTCGACTGCACGATCGGAAACGGTGCGAGCCCGCCGCTGATGCGCGAGCTTGCGCGTCGCCATCCCTTGCCGGACTCGCTTTCGGTCTTCTCTGCGTGGAACACGAGCGGAAACCGAATGGGAACCGCGATCGCTCATTGGGGTCTCCGCGCGCTCGCGCAGGAACGCGGCGAGTGGGACGCGAAAGCAGATCGACTTTACCTCACGCATCAGCTTCTCGACGGGTGGATCTACCAGTCCGAAGTGCGGCCTGCGCTCATGGCCGCGGCGCGCACGGCGGGCGCAAATCCCTGGTCACTGGATGCCGCGGCCTGGAAGCGCGCCTCGTCCGATGTGCATGCGGCGATGCGCGAGCAGACACTAGCGCTGAGTTTGAAGGTTCCGGAGTTTGGGGCGGAGTTGCCTTGGAATCGCTTTTTTGAGGTTCGGCTTCGTGAGAAGCCATAAAGCGCTACGACCGAGCTCATAGGACGTGTCTCTCTCGACACAATTGCATCACCCTTCCGGACGCTTCAGAATCAGAATTAGTCCAAAGTCGATATCTGAGGGGTGATCGCGTGAAGACTTCTGTTGTCAGCCTGTGCGTGTTCTTGATAACCGCCAGCCCGTTCGCCTACAGCAGAGATCCGGTCGCCACTCCGGGCTTTGTGATTCCGGAAGAATGCGCACTCAAAGCCCAGCTCGACCGCATGAAGTGTCTCGCTGCGATTAAGGCCGATGAACCGGACTATCTCAAGAAAAAGAGCCGCTGCGAAGGCATCTACTACAACGAGATGCGACTGTGCGGTCAGAACGAGGGCTACAGCGGACCTGACTCCATCACTAGGATTCCAACGAACAGTGTCCCTGCGTTCACCGACCCCATCTCAGGTTCGCCGGGCACCCGAATTCCCGCTCCGTCTGATGCTTCTTCCCTGGATCGGGCCTGTCTCGGCGTCATGAGCGAACAACTCTTTTGCGACGCGCCCCGAGTGCTTTCCTGCCTCGGCACGCTGACCACGACGGGAACTCCGCCCCGAACTTCAAGCGTGCTGAACTGCTACTGCTTCTGTACGAGAAATCCGCTGGATCGCACGCCCGTTGATTCGGATGAGCTGACTCCTCGTGGCGGCCTCTCGATCGATTGAAGCAGCCGAACCTCCGCGCACCTTGCTGAGCCGTCAAGTCAATGACTCCCGTCTGGTGACGTCTGCCGCTGCTTGATCCGGCTGACTCAAAATCTTAACCGAAGCGACCGAAACGAAGTCGAGGGCCCATGCTCACGACTTTGCTCACTCTTTCCGGACTCCGTTCCGCCGTCGCATTTGCAGACGCGTGCGCGATGGTGTCTTGCGTCGCCGGTCTGAGCCAGTGCGCGTACGCTCAGGAGCCAGGCTTGCCCGTGACCGGCGATTTCATTCAATCCCAGCTCGAGTCCCCCGATTCCTGCGATCTCTTTGCGATGCACGAGCCAGAGAAAGAAGCCCCGAGCTGGCGCGATTGCCCCACTCAGCTCCTCCGCGAATGGGGTGATGAATACGACCGCGGCGGCTGGTGGACTCCGCCTCCCCGCGAAGGTTGCCACAATCTTCGTACTCGCCATCCCTTCATCGGGCCCAGCGGCAAAGACAGCACCGTCGCGTTTGAGAGTTACTTGTTCCACAATCCACAGACGCGCTCGGACGCCACACCGAGGAAGGTCTCGTTTTGCCTGAACTACGACTCCAACATCTTTGACCCCAACCGCCTGGACTGGGACAAGACACGGGCGCTGGTCGCGACTTACCACTTCGCGCAGAAGAAGATCGAAGAAGGCGCCAAGGCCGCCATCCAGACGATCGCAGACTACGACCACTTGCTCGGCGAGAAGCCGCTCGCGTCCACCTCATCCTGCAATCACGCGGGCCTACTTGGCGTAGACCGTCTCTGCGGGGCGCTGCGCGCCTGTCCAAAAGTCGCAAAGCCCGAGGACTTCCAAGAACTCCACCGGGGAACGGATCAGTCCCTCAAACGCGTGAAGAAGCTGGAGGCCAACCTCAAAGTTCAAAACTTCAGTGATTCCTGGAAAAAGAAAATGAAAGCGGAGTTGGACCAGCTCTACTCGCTGCAACGCTGGCTCAAACCCGGGTCGGTCTTTCGGAAAAAGAACGCCGCTGGAGAAAGCGTTGAGAAGTCGCTGCGCGCTCAGTTCTCCGACGACCGCAAACATGCCCAGGCTCAGCTTCGTGAGCTCCACCATGCTGCCAGCTGCCTGAGCCCCGGCGCACGAGCACCGTTCGGCGACTGTTCGTCCAAGGAGA
>JBEIOW010000059.1:0-8409 GCA_040377385.1 Bacteriovoracaceae bacterium
CCGTTGCCGGTCTCGGCCAGAGCCTGCATCATACGCGCGTAGAGCTGGCGAGCGCTCACGGACTTGTAGACGCGGCCGTTGGCTTCGGCGGCTTCGTAGCGTTTTTCGAATTCGGGACCGTAGCAATCCAGAAGCTCAGGATTGTCGCTCGGCGAGAAGAGGCTCCATTGGCCGTCCTTCTCGACGCGCTTCATGAATAGATCCGGAACCCAAAGAGCGAGGTTCAAGTTGTGCGCGCGGCGCTCTTCGGAGCCCGTGTTGTTGCGCAGCTCGAGGAACTGCTCGATGTCGGCGTGCCAAGGCTCGAGGTAGATCGCGGCAGCGCCTTTGCGCTTCCCGCCCTGGTTAACGGCGTGCACGGAGCTGTCGAAAACCTTCAGGAAAGGCACGATTCCGTTCGAGAGGCCGTTCGTACCTTTGATGAGCGCGCCCGATGCGCGGACCGGTGTCCAGTCGATGCCGATGCCACCCGAGAACTTCGAGAGGCGCGCGCAGTCAGTGATGGATTTGTAGATCCCGTCGAGGCTGTCCTCAGACACGGTGAGCAGGTAGCAAGAGCTCATCTGCGGATGGCGGGTGCCGGAGTTAAACAGAGTCGGCGTCGAAGGCATGTAGTGGAATTGGCTGACGATCTCGTAGAGTTCGAGCGCTTCTTTCACCGTTTTGGAAAGACCGAGCGCAACTCGCATGAACATCCACTGCGGGCGTTCGATGATGCCGCGAGTTTTTGGGTGACGGAGAAGATAGCGGTCGGCAATGGTCTTCAGGCCGAAGTACTCGAAGCCGTCATCGCGATCGTGGCGGATCGCGTATTCGAGGGTTTCGACGTGATCCTGCGCGAGTTCCAAGACGTTGGACGAAAGCAGTCCGAGATCGTGCGTTTGGCGAAGATAATCGCGGAACGCGACATCACGACCCACTTCTTTGTGCAGGACTTCGGCGAGCATGCGCGCGGCGACTTTGGAGTAGCGTGGCTCTTCGGCCATCAGCATGACGGCGTTCGAGATGGAAAGTTCGTCGAGCTCCTTCGTGCTCGAGCCATTGTGGAGGCCGCTGATCGTGCGCTTGGCGACTTCGATCGCTTCGACTCCTGGAATCCCCCGGCACGCGCGGTTCACAGCATGAAGGATCTTCTCGATCTTAACTTCTTCACGGGTCCCATCACGCTTAACGACTTCTAACGTCATCTTTCCATCTCCCTGACTCAATATCGGCCGAGCTGCTTTCATGCGGCTCAGCGCTTCGTTGCGAAACCCCGCGCGAGCGCGGCTTCTTTCTTCCTCGTTGTAAAACCGGTTTCTACCGGGGGAGTCGAAGTGCAGCGACGAGAGTAAAAGACGCCTTCCTGCGGGGGATGCAGGGAATAGAACGCCTTCGTGATTCTCTTCCCGACTCCCCGGGGATCGAATCTCTCGTCAAAAAACTGTCGTCAAAATACCGACATCACTTAGGGATCGGGCTTGCGGCTGCTTCGCTTACCGTTGCGGGCCAGCGCCGGATTCTCACCGGTCTTCACCATACTTCGTGACCTTTTCAGGATGAGGAAAAAGAGTTCGCACGTCAATTAGGCGGGGTGCCTTTTCATCGACCCCCAATAGATTGGGGAGGTTAGGTCGCGACGGTGTGCATGTACCGTTCGCGTTAGGCGAGCGCGTTAGGCAGAGTTTGAGAAATTTCTTTCACATTGCTTTGTCCGGAAATGGGCCGCTAGAGCGGTTTTTTAGGGTTTTGTCAGAACTTTGGCGAAAGCTAACGTTCAGGGAGGAAACGCAACCGGCGCGGAGTTTTTTTTTTCTGAAAGGGCGGCGAAATTTGACCCCATGCGCCGTCTTTGGCAGAGTCACGCCCGATGCTGATCCGAATGCGTCTCTCCCGCCTCCGTGGAATCCAAACGCTGCTGGCGTCACTCCTTCTCCACTTATTGCTGATGGTTGGAGTCTCCCTCCATCCCGCCCTCCATCGGGAAGATCCGATCCCGCCGATTTCTCGCGAGATTCGAGTCACCCGCGTGGTGACGCATCGGGCACGGGACGCCTCGGAGGTTCGATCGGGACGGGTGCGCTTGGGTGCGCTCGGGGTGAACTACTTTCGACCGCAAGCGGGAGCGCAGAACTGGACCGCGGATTCACTTGAGCTGAACGCGATCGCGGTTCGTGACCGGTTGATCGGCACGGGGGATGGCGGAGACGCCCTTCGGGAACTCAAGCCTCTGGAGTTGAGGGCGGACCGCTGGGTGCAGAGCCGAGTTGAAGCTCTCCTGAGCTACCCGTCGGAACTGATCGCCGCGCAGAAAACGGGTGAAGTCAGCGTTGAGATTGAGTTTGACCGGAACGGGGCATTGTTACCGCAGCGTACCCGATACCGCTTCGACGACCGCTATCTGAAGGTTCATGTGGCGCGGGTTTTACGGAGGGCTTTTAGAGACGCGGGACCGGTTGCCGGCAGGAAGTTCGCTTTGCGGTTTCGGTTCTACTTTTCTGAGAACGGTAATCCGGAGTTTCACGAGCGCATGCGAGTCGCCGCACGCGGCTCGATTCATTTCGCCCGCTGGGTTCATCGTTCGAGTCTGCAGTGGAGCGTGGGCCCGGTCAGCGGTCTCGGACCATTACCTGCGATCGGCATCAATCCGATGTGGTTCGTGGAAAAGGCCAAGGACCTGCTCTCAAACGACGCCAAGATCGATCCGCTGGACCGTTACCGCATGGATCCAGCGTGGTGACTCAGAATCAGCGACCGAAGGGAAGAATGACGAGGAAGGGGTCCTGAGAAAGCTCAGTGGGAAAGGGTTCGAACGCGGGAAGTTCGCGTAGCCATTCCTCGACTGCGCGATCCCGAGACGCTGAATCCGAAGCAACGGTTTTTCTGACGCGCGCAATTCGACCGTCAGGTTGCAGGAGAACTTCGAATTCCAGCCGCCCCGAACCTGGAAATCTTCTGCCCATCCGGCGCTGTTCCGAAACGAGCCAATTCCGAAAGCGAGAGAGATAGGTTTCGAGCGCCGCGCTCGAACTCGTCCCTGCGTTCAAGTCTGAGGCGGGCGGTGTTTCAGCGCCAGTTTGAGGAGGCGTCTTTATCTGTGGCCTCGTTTGCTCGATCGGTCCGGCGGCTCGAAGCGGTTCGACTGAAATCCAATGCTGGCCAACGTGGGGCACATCTGAATTTCCAGAGGGAGGCCCAGAGGAGGATCCCGAGGAGGAGAGGACCAGCAGCCCCGCATGGGCGAGTGTGCTCAGTAGAAATGCGACGGAGAGGCGGCGATCCATCTGCCGATCCTGACTCAGGCACTTCCGGATTGCCAGCGCTTGACCCCGACTCGCCGTCGCGCGAGGTTCGGTGGCGATGCGTCCGGCTTTCGCCTTCCTTTTTGACTCCCCACTCGCGTTTTTGGCCGAAGCGCCCGCGGCGCGTGCGGGCAGCGCGGATTCGGCGGTGTTGCGGTTGATCCGAGGAATTTGGCGAATGGACCCGGACCAAGCTCGAAAGCGGCTGCGTTCGCCCATCTGGTTCACTGACCCGTTGAATCCGCTCGATTGGGGAGCAGTGAAGGTCAGCGCCAAGCGCATGCGCTTGGCAACGCATGAAGAAATCGAACAGCGTTGGATGGCAATGGAGGAGTCTGCACGCAGGCGGATCACTCCGTTCGGTCGAAACTTGACTTCAGATGGGCAGAGTCTTGGGGCCTTGGTCGATCCTTGGTCGCTCGTGCGCGAGCTAGAGTCCCGCGCGCGGATCACTCCCGAACGATACCGGTCCGATCGCCCGCTGGGCGCGGTTCTTGTCGATCGCGAGGGGCGAGTTCTCGCGGCGGCTTCAAACGCGGGCGCAACGGCTCGCACTGAGCATGCGGAGCTGCTGGCGATCGAAGAACACTATTTGCGAACGGGCGCACCCCTTCCCGTCGGAACGCGTCTCTACTGCTCGCTCAAGCCTTGTCGAATGTGCGCGGGCGCGCTTCTTCAGGCCGCCGAGGATCCTGCTCGAATTCGGGTGGAGTACCGTGATTTTGATCCGGGGCCGAATGCTCGTTCGACGGTATTGAACCGGGGCTCTTCTGATCGTGTGAAGTGCGGTTCCGAGTTCGTCTCTCTTCCGGAACTGGAAGAGCAAGTTAGCGGCGCGCTCTGACCCGGCGCCGGCGGACGTAAGTTTTTTCGCCACTCTCGCCGCCGATCGCGATCAGCCACGCAATGACGACGAGCAAGGGATTGGCGTGCCAGTATTCGAGTGTTGCGAGCACCGCGACCAAGAGCCGAGGAGCGAAGATCCATCCCAACCAGCCGACGACTCCTCCCCAGACCGCGCCACCGACGAAGAGAGCGTAGAGAAGCGTGAGGCGCGGAAAAACAGCGAGGAAAAAGAGATAGGCGAAACCATGGTGGTCCCAGTAATTCGCGGTGCCGAACTGAAGCCCAGCGGGCCCGATCGAAAGCGCGACTGCTCCGGCGATGGCGAGGAAGACGACGGCGAAGCGGAAGAATAAGTTCATCTCGCAAACGGCTTACCCCGCATCCACCGAGTTTGGGAGGACTTCCGGCGGATGCGGGGCGAGCTTCGTGCAGTCTCGTTCGAGACCTGCTTCCCCAACCCACGAAGCGGATCAGCAACCTCTGTGCCGCATATTGTCGTAATCTTTCGAGGGTCCAAGGGCGCGTATAACGCAAGGCGTGAGTCTGAAGCGGATTGGCGTTCGACACTGGTTGCAGAATGTCCCCAGATTCCTGGTGTCGCCTTGCTGGAAGCCCAACCGAGCAGCACCCGCTACCGTCAATAATTCCCCAAGAAGCGCTCCTGGAGTGCTTTTCGAGGCGGAGAAAAAAACGGGAACAAAATAGCGCATGGCAAAATAGTTCGGCCCGAGGGTTGCCAGGTTCTAATGAAGATCTATTATTAGTTCTACTCAGTAGTTGCAGTTAATGGCGCCGCCGCAGTTTGGACGGCCCGCTCAACGTGGTCCACGGAATCGGGGCCACAAGGGGAGATCAAGGATGAATCGTCTTCAAGGATGGATGGGCGTCGCCGCCCTATGTGCTTTCTCTGTTCAGTCCGGTGCCTTCGCCCACGTCGACAGTAAGCGCGTCTGCGACTTCATGCCTAAAAACGACCTGCATCTTTTCGATAACGTGAAGCGCATCGCGACGATCGACGAAGCGGACTTCAACGCACGTATCGATCAGGTCGAGAAGATCTACGCTCCAATCTTCGCAGCTCACGGCGCGAAGCTTGTTGTTGAGCGGAAATGGACCGACCCGACGGTCAACGCGTACGCCGATCAGCGCGGTACGAACTGGACGGTCTCCATGTTTGGCGGTCTCGCTCGTCGCGCGGAAGTGACGGGCGACGGATTCTCCCTCGTGATCTGTCACGAAGTGGGTCACCACCTCGGCGGGTATCCTTTCTATTCCTCTGACTGGGCGGCGACCGAAGGCCAGTCGGACTACTTCGCGACCCAAGCTTGCGCGAAAATGCTTTGGAGCGATCAGAAGGAAGAGAACGCGAAGTTCCGTGGAGCGGTACCCGAGCTTGTTGCGCAAAAGTGCGACGCTGCATACGCCAACCCAGACGAGCAGAACCTCTGCTATCGTTCGGCCATGGGCGGAAAGTCGCTCGCGAGCCTGCTCGCAGCGCTCGGACGTACTGGCGAACCGAAGTTCGAAACTCCTGATCCCAAAGTCGTGACCCGCACGAACTCCGCTCACCCGGCGGGCCAGTGCCGACTCGACACGTATTTCCAGGGCGGCTTGTGCACGAAGGCGTTTGATCAAGCGGTGATCCCCGGTAAGTCGGGTTCGACTGGCTCGAACAATGCTGACGCCGAGAACGAAGCCGACAAATTTGCCTGCGGTGGCAAAGCGGGCTCCGCGGATGGCGTTCGCCCTGCTTGCTGGTTCAAGTCGGTTGTTCACAACTGATTTAAAGATTCGCATCTAGTATTGATCGAGATGAAGCGGGCTTTTTCCTTCGGGAAAAGGCCCGCTTTTTTTGCGCCCGCAAACTCGCCGAAACTTCTTAGATAGTCTTTGATGAAAACCGAAATGCTTCGAGCAGGTAACATTTTTTTGACGGAGGGGATTGTAATCCGCGAATGCGGTCCTATCATCTTCACTTCTGACGGCTCATGAGAGCCGAAACCAAGTGTGCGGGGGTTCTCAAGGATGAATCGTTTCAAATCGTTCGCAGCAGTTTCTGTTCTGATCATGTCTGTCGCGCAATCGGCGGTCGCATCGACTGGCCACGCGCATTCCGCAGAAGGGTCGAAGCGCGTTTGCGACGGCTTCATGCCGGAGAACAATCTCCATCTCTTCGACAACGTGAAGTCGCTCGCGGGCATCACTGAAGCGGAGTTTAACGCCCGCATCGACGAAGTCGCTGAAGTGTACGGGCCGATCGTCGATGGCCATGGAGCTAAGCTCGTGTTCGGACGGAACTGGACCGATTCCACCGTCAACGCCTATGCCGATCAGAAGGGCAAAACCTGGGCGGTCGAGATGTTCGGTGGCCTCGCACGCCGCCCGGAAGTCACCGCTGACGGATTCTCGTTGGTCGTGTGCCACGAAGTCGGCCATCACCTCGCCGGCTATCCGTTCTACAAAGGCTTCCTGATTTTCCCACCGAAATGGGCAGCGACGGAAGGCCAGTCGGATTACTTTGCGACGCAGGCTTGCGCAAAGCTCCTCTGGAGCGATCAGCGTGAGCTGAATGCTCAGTCGCGCGAGAACGTGCCTGCGGCCGTACAGAAGAAGTGCGATGCGATCTATAAAGACACGGACGAGCAGAATCTTTGCTACCGCTCGGCGATCGCCGGCCAGTCACTCGCGAAACTCCTTTCGGCTTTGAACAGCGACAAAGTGCCAGCGTTTGACACTCCAGACACGTCAGTGGTCAGCAAGGTGTTTGATTCGCACCCCAAAGGGCAGTGCCGCCTCGATACCTATGTTGCGGGAGCGCTCTGCAACACCGACTTCGAGCGCACGTTGATTCCCGGCAAGAATGGCAACAACGGCTCGAACAACAATACGGCCGAACAGATCGCTGAAAAGTACTCGTGCGGCGGTAAGGCTGGATCGGCTCCCGGGGTTCGTCCTGCGTGCTGGTTCAAGTCTCGTCTGAACTAAGCGACGTTATCAGATCTTACTCGAGGGCCTCCCGGTCAACGCCGGGGGGCCTTTTCCTTTGTGGCCATATCTTTTCTAGGACGTTCATTCGTGGACGAGCGTGATGCCCCACCGCGCTTGATCCGTATCCGACGCGCAGATGAGCGGGGGGAGCGTGCCCCAGTCGGCGCGCGGAGAACTGGCGCAGAAGGCGCGCACGGGCGCCAGGATCTCCAGCTGGATCTGATAGTAGCGAGGGTGGCCGCTCGAAGCGGCGGGCCAGATGTGCAACACCTGAAGTCGGGCGCGGAGCTCGGGCCACTCGATCGTGGTTTGCGCGTTTGTAGCGGTTTCAGGCGCAGTCGGGATGCGGAGATCCAATACGGCCCGCTGGGTGGAATCGATCGCGACCGGAAGGCCGCAGACTCCGGTTACGCAGGTTGCTTTCCAAGGAGAGAGTCGGAAACCTAGGGTTTCTGCCGCGCAGATATTCGCAACGCAAAGGCCTGCAGCAAGGATGATCCAGTTGAGTTTACGCATTCGGGGGAGCTATCACGCACGCCCAGTCGACGTAATGGGGCTCTGATCATTATAAAAAATGATCACTACAGTGAAAAACTAATAATTATTCCATATGATTAGGCCACGCTATGAATGGAGACATGAAACACCTCACTCTTACCATTTGCACCCTGGGTTTGATCGCCACGGCTTCCACGTCGGCTTTCGCTCGCGATGGCGAGAACAAGCCTCTTCCTCGTTCCCGCGCTCAGATGGCCGAATTGATCGCCTTCGACTTGGACTCTTCCTTCCCCGAAGCGGAAATGGTCCAGAGCGGGGCTCTGAAGATCGACCGTGATCTGGGCAAGATCACCGTCCTCGTTCAGCGCAAGTTTGAGTGCCCCGGTAAAAAACTCTGCGCCCAGACGATGCCCGCTGTCGTTTCCTACGAATTCCGGATGACCGATCTTCGTTACGACACCTGCGGCGCTCGGGTTTACGTCGGTATTGATGACCGCACTTCGATCGGCGGCGAGCGTAAACAGATCACCGTTACGGACCGCACCTCGGAAACCTGCGCTAGCATCGGGATCATCGCGGACACCGAAGCCGTGATTGAGACCGAATGGGTCGCCCCGTCTGGTCAGCTGATTCAGGGCCGTTCGATCCTTGAAGGAACCCGCCTTCAGTAAGTTTTAGTCCCCCCACACGTGAAAAAGCCTCCCCGAATTTTTGGATTCCGGGAGGCTTTTTTGCGTCTGGAGCCGGCCACGCTGGCCGGCCGTTTAGTGGCTAAACTTTGATCAATAGATCGGAC
>JBEIOW010000431.1:0-2654 GCA_040377385.1 Bacteriovoracaceae bacterium
GGTGAGGATCCGGCTCGTCCCGGGAAGCATTGCCGGACTTGTGCGTTTCGGGCTACCTGCCCTGAGGCAGAGTAGAACCCCCCAGTCGACCAATGGTCGACTAAGCCTCGGACGACTTGCTGCCCGGACCCGGACGCAAACCGCACCTTCGGCGCCGAAGGTACGACGACGACGCCGCAGCAATAGCGAAAGCCCCTCCTCGTCACCGAGGAAGGGCTTTCAAATCTAAGGAATCCACCAGTCCCTGCCCGAACCAGGGATTCCCCTCGGCTCGGATTCTCACTTCGTCGAAGAGGCGTGTGCTGCTTCTGCTCCACTGTTGTCGTCCGGTCATGAGGACCGGTGGGCCATTCGACTCGCTACCGCTTTCACGGGCCCGCGCTTTGACTGTGCTCTTCGCTCTGCTGTTCGACGTTTCATTCTCGACGAAAGGAGAATCCGTTCCGAGATCCTAGAGTCCGGGGAGAAGGAGAGCTTCTCCCCGGCGGAGTCTCAGGAGATTTCTGAAGTCGAGACTTAGAAGACGAGTGCGTAGCCGTACTGGGTGCCGTTCAAGTACAGGTACACTTTCCCGCTGTGGAGATAGTGCCCGTAGTGGCCCATGTTCATGCCCATGGCGCTCACGCAGATCTGGGCGGGGTTGATTTGCCCATACTGGCCTTGCATGTTCGGGAGCGGGATGCGGCCGATCGCGACTTGGTAGGCGATGTCTTGGATCGTCGCTTGGCTGATTTGGAGCACGCCAGTGACATAGGCGGGGCCTGGCGGGTAGCCGAGACCGTACTGTTGCCACTGTTGGCCGGAGTTGGTGGACTGGATGTTCATCTGAAGTGAACCATCCACGCCTTGGCGAGCGTAAGGGCCTGCGCCGCCGCCGCCGAGACCGAACTGACCTTGCGCTTGGTAAGCCGCAGGATCCATCGAAGGGATTTGCCCGCCGATGATGTTGGCCGAATCCACGTAAATGCCTTGGCCGGTGAAGGGAATTTGCGAAGTGATCGGTACGCAGCCGCCGGGCAGGCCGCCGGTGCCGGGGCCACCACCCACGGGAGGGGAGACCGTTCCGGGAGGGGGGGTTCCCGAGCTGTCAGACTTCTTTCCGCAAGCGGTCAGCGCCACTGCGGTCAATGCGATGGCTAGGATTTGTTTCCAGCCGGCGTTCTTATAGGTTTTCATGTTCATCTCCTTGACTCCGTTTTTTGTTCCGCGGCGCTTGGGCAGTAGGCGAGCAGGGCGCTACGGAAACTCTCTCTGCAATGGAGTAGAGCAAGGGGGGTGCCAAAATGACTCACCAAGTCACAGCGGCGTAAGCTATTGAAATTATTGAATTAGGATGAAAAGGACGCGTCTCGAATTCAGACAGGCACTGTCAACGAACTGTACAGCTGCTGAGTTCGATAGCGGCCAGGCGGGTGTTTCGCTGGGCTCGGAACTGCTCCACCGCCTGGGCGATCCCGTTGGCCATCTGGGCGCGGCCCTGGGGTTGGATGACCTGGGAACGGTCTCCAGGGTGATTCATGAAGCCGGCCTCGACCAGCGCGCTCGGCATGTCGGCTCCCAATAGAACGTGGAAAAGGGCCTGCTTCACGCCCCGGTTGATCGCCGCGCGGCGTGCAGGGGGCTGGTTGGCGGAGGTGGCCGAGACGAGGTTTTTTTGGAGGAGGCAGGCCAGGCGTTTGCTCTCGTTGAGGTTGGCGCCCAGGGTCAGGTCCTTCAGGATCAGGGCAATGTCCTCGTGGCCTTCGGTTTCGCCGCCGCCGTTTTCGACCGACGGGAGGTTGGGACGATTGGGCGTGTTTTCGAGGTAGGCCAGCCGGCGCGACATCTCGTCGGAGGTCGTGTTCAGAAAGTAGGTCTCCATTCCGCGGGCGTCGCCGGGTTTGGCCGCCCGGTGGGAGTTCATGTGGAGGGAGATGAAGAGATCGGCCTTCAGCCGATTGGCGAGCGCCGTCCGGAGGCTGAGCGGAATCTCGCGATCCTGGGAGCGGGTGAGGAACACGGTGTAGCCCTTCTTTTTCAGGGATTTCTCGGTCTCGAGCGCGAGCAGAAGGGTGAGGTCTTTCTCGGTGATCTCACGGTCACCCATTTTCACGATGGCTCCGTGATCCGATCCGCCGTGGCCGGGGTCGATGACCACTTTGAAGGGCTTCGCTGGCGCCGCGAGCGCGAGCGGAAGGGCGAACCAGGAAATGAGGAAAGGGGAGATGAAAATTCGCACTCCGGAACGCGCCCTCCTAGCGCCTTTATACAGGGACGGCCTCATCCTGAGGAAGCCCGAGACCACCCGTTTATGGTATCGCCCCTACTCAGAAAACTGAGAGAGAAAAGGCGAACCCGGACCGGATGAAACCCTCATCAATGAATGCCATTGAGCACGCTCTGGAGACGACTTCGGCTAATCCCGGCTTAATTGCGCTTTCGCGCTGGTTTGAGCGTCAAAAACGCGTCTTGCCGTGGCGGGAGGATCCATCGCCCTATCGCGTTTGGATTTCAGAAATCATGCTGCAGCAGACCCAAGTGGTGACGGTCATGCCGTTCTTTGAGCGCTTCATGGACCGTTTTCCTGGTCTTCAGTCGCTCGCGCAGGCGGAGGAGTCCGAGGTGCTCGCGGCGTGGGCGGGCCTGGGCTACTACTCGCGTGCGCGCAACCTGCA
>JBEIOW010000591.1:0-1519 GCA_040377385.1 Bacteriovoracaceae bacterium
CGCACTTGTCCTCGCCCGTCGAGCTCCCGCATTCCGGGCTTGGCGAGAACATACGCGTGACCATCGCTCGCGAGAGAAAATCCGAACCATCCAACGCCCGCAGGAATCTCATGAGATCCGCGGCGCTCGAGACGGCGTTTCCCGCGCCCTCCCAATTCGCCAGCGAAAGCGTCGTCGATCCCAGCGAACCCGTGACCGGGGCGCTCGCGTAGCGAGTCGCCGTCATCCCGAGCGGCGTCGCGACGATCTCGCGGAAGAGTGCGTCTAAACTTCCACCCCATTTGCGTTTGAGATGCTGCGCGAGAAGCCAAAAATTGGTGTTGCTGTAAGCAAGGTTGCGATCGGGTTCAAAAAGGCGCGCCGTGGGCACGATCGCCGCGATCTGCGCCGAGGTCCTCGTCAAGCGGAGATAGGTTTCCGCTGAGGTTCCGTTACTCAAGGTATTGCCGTTCACGTAGTCCCGAATGCCGGACGTGTGGTGAAGCCAGTGCCGTAGCCGGAAAGTCGGCCATGAACGAGGAAGCGGGATGCCGGGTTCTACCGGATCCTCGAAACTCAAACGGCCCGAGTCCGCAAGTCGAGCGAACGCAGCGGCCAGCAACGGTTTGGAAATGGAACCCAAGAGAAAGGGAGTGGCCTCGGTAGTTCCTGCGCCGAATGATTTTTTGAGAAGAACCCGGCCATTGGACTCAATCCAAAGGGAAGCGTGACCTGCCCCGGTCAAACGGGCTTGCTCGGCCGAAACCACCGAGAGGACGTCGGCGCAGGCCTGCGGCTGCGCATGGGCGCCCACCGGCAACAGGCCCAGCAGAGTGATCAGCACCTCAAGCCCGCGTCGTACTCGCCCACGTCCTACTGGCCGGCCGGCTGATCGCTTCGTCCGTGAAGCTCTCACATTCATCATGTGTTCCTATTGTTCCCGGAAATTCCCCCCCTGTGAAGTTTTCACACCCCCCTGTGTCGATCCCACCCCGCTTGGGGCGTCTTCCGTGGCCCTTCGGCAGGAAATTCCTAGTCATTTCGCGTGGCGTTACCTGGCACCCGAATTGAAATGAAACCAGTATGCGCCCCAGGACGGGGCCAGGAAGGACGGATGTCATGGAAGGTATTCAGCAACGGGCTTGGCGAGCGTTTATTTTTGCCCTCATCGCCGTATGGATCACGGCCTACGCGGCGGTCGCCGCCCCCACTCCCACCGAAGACCCGCAAGCAGCCGCTGCATCCTTGAAAAAGAAGGAATGTTCGACGGGACTGAACGAGATTTTCTTCTCCGCGAAATTCGATTGGAAAGGCGCAGACACCGGTCAGGAAGGCGCGCACTGGCTCCGGGTCGGCCCTTCGACGAAGGACCCTCAAAAACTCGCCGCGCAGATCGTGGACCCCTCTGGCCAGTGCCAAGCCACCTGCGGTCTCGACCGATTCGAGAAGCGCTCAATGACCCGCCCCGTCTCCATGGACCTCACCTGCCGCAGTGAACTGTTCAGCGTCTTAGAGACGCCCGTTGCGCTGCTCTGGACAC
>JBEIOW010000075.1:0-7719 GCA_040377385.1 Bacteriovoracaceae bacterium
CAATCGACGCTTCATCCCGCGAGCTTGCCAGCCTCCCCGGCCATCGTCAAACCGGCGCGTCCTTGACCGGCAACCGCTCTGACGGAACCAAACCTCTCACATAGACCAGCGCATAACGGGCGTCGTAACGCCCACGAGTATGCAGCTTACAGCAATCCCCACAGGCCAATCGTGAGAGCCGCTTCCTGGCCGGATACTGCTTATGACAGGCCGGACACGCGTAAAGATGGCGGAAATTTCGATTCCTAGGAACTGGGTTGTACCGACTCACCCCCATCACGGTCATCTTGTCCCAGAATTCGGGCGTGTGACCGTAGGGGCGGCGGCGAACCCAGAGCCAGTAGTGAATCATCTCGTGGGCCAACGTGTCCCGAACCAGCTCTCGCGAGTTCTCTTCTTCGAGCAAGTAAGATGCGATCTCAATGACCGGAGGATCTTGATGAAAGAGTGACCGGCGCCCCGGAACGAACCTGCCCGCCGAGCTGCGAAGCCGGGAGTTCCAACGCAGCTGCGGCACTTCCAGAAATCCGTCGAAATGACGCTCGTTCACCTCCGCAAACGCGTGTTGAAGATCAATGGAGGTAGAAAAGCTCGACGAGGCCATGAACCGCCACCGTGCGAAATCCGCAAGCGACTGTCAACTACGCCCTCAAACGCCGGCCTCGACGGCGGCTTCGGCGACGGGTAGAACCTCGAGTAGATCCCATGAACGCCCGTTCGCCTTTACCCACCGCAGCGCTGACCTCCTTGGAATGGACCACCTTGCTCGAGAAAGCGATGGAGGGAGTGCGCACGGAGACGGGTCGTGCGCGGCTGGCCGGCTTGAACGACCCGTGCGCCTGGGCGCCGGATGTGGCCACGGCGAGAGTCCTCCAAGAAGAGACTCGTGAAATTCTCGGCCTGCTCGAACGCGGCGAGCTCTGGGGACCGTTGAGCGATTTGCGATCGCCGGACGAAGCCATAGCCACGCTCGATCGTTCGGGAATCCTCGAGCTCGAGAACCTTCGTATCCTCCGTGGCTGGCTGGAAGCGATCAGCGCCTGGAAATCCATCCCGGCCGCTGAGCTTCGCGGCGATGCCTTCATCCAGGCCATCGCTCAACTTCCCGACGTGACTTCCCCTGCACGTGAACTCTCGCGAGTACTGACCCCCGAAGGCGAGATCTCCGAACGCGCCTCACCTCGTCTCGCCTCTCTCCACGCGGAGGTCCGGTCCGTTCAGTCGGAGATCCGACGCGTCTTGGACTCGATCCTCAAAACGCTGGCCACGAAGAACGTCCTCCAGGAAAACTATTCCGATGTGCGCGACGGCCGTTACGTCATCCCCGTCAGGATCTCCTCCCAAAACGACGTCGAAGGCATCCTTCACGAAGCGTCCGCGAGCCGGCAGACCGTGTTCATCGAGCCGCGTGAGGTCACGGTTCTCAACAATCGCCTCCGCCAAAAGCAAAACGACGTGCTCCAGGAGATCCAGCGCATCCTGCAGGAAATTTCCGAAAAGCTGCGTCCGTTTCGCGGTGAGATCGGACTCGGGGTTGAGATTCTTTCCCACTGGGACGCCGTGCAGGCCCGCGGGCGAATCGCGCTCCGCTATTGGGGTCAGCCCATTCAAGTCACGGAAGATCGCGTTTTCCTACTGGAGCAAACCGCCCATCCCCTTTTGTGGTGGTCTCTGCCGCCGGAGCAAATCGTCCGCAACCGGATCGAGTACGGAGAACCGGCGCGCACGCTTTTCCTGACCGGTCCGAACACCGGCGGAAAGACCGTTTTCCTCAAGACCCTCGGCTTGGCGGGAATCTGCGCGCGAACCGGCTTCGCGTTTCCAGCGATCGGCACACCCGTCGTGCCGTTCTTCGATGCCTTTTTCGTCGACGTCGGAGATCCGCAATCCATCGAGGCGCACCTCTCGAGCTTCTCGGGCCATATCCTCCGCTTCAAAGAAATTCTGGAGTCCGTCTCCGATCGCAGCCTCGTCCTGCTCGATGAGCTCAACTCCGCCACTGACCCTGAAGAAGGGGCCGCGCTTGGACGCGCATTCCTGGAAACCTTGATGGCTCGCGGCGCGATGATTGTTTCTACGACCCACGACCCACACCTCAAGGCGCTCGCACTCCAAGATCCTCGCATCGTGAGCGCCAGCATGGCGTTTGACGAAGCAGCGCGCACGCCGACTTACACTATTTTAATCGGAGTTCCCGGTCGGTCCCGCGCCATCGAAACCGCCGAGCGCCTTGGCTTGCCGAAGACCCTGTTGGCGCTCGCTCGCAGCTATCTGTCGTCCAACCACAACGCATTTGAGAAAATGCTCTCCACCCTCGAAGCGGACCTCCAAGCCGCCTCAAAAGCACGCGAGGAAGCGATCCGACTTCGGGAGGAAGCCGAGACGTTGCAGCGTGAGTGGTCCGAGCGCACGCAATCCTCCGTGCAAGAACTCCTAGAAAAAACTCGAATCCGCCTGAAACGGGTCGTGGAAGAAGCTCAAGAGCAGGTCCGCACCACGGTCCGAAAGCTCGATGAAGTACGTTCTCGCCGGGACGTGGACCTCGCGCGCGGAGCCATCGCAAGCGCGGCGGAAGGCGCAGGCGCACAGCTCGACACAGCACTTCGCGAAGAAGCGCCAGACATCGCTCGCGTCCTTGAAAACCGAAAGGCTGCGGAACTCGAAGAACAGAAGAGAAAGGCGCGCGAAGGCGCGCTCGCTCCCGGGAGTCAGGTTCGCGTGCCGAAATGGAAGAATATCGGCACGGTGATTTCGCTCGAAAGCGGCCAGAAAGTCAAAATCGCACTCGGAGCGATGCAAATCACCATGCGGCTCGACGAGATCATCCCCATGAGCGCTGCGGAAGCCAAAGCGGCTTATCGGGCAACCCCTGCCCGCGGTGGCGCTTCCTCTCCCGACCGACCGGCCGCGCCCGGCTCGCGGCTCGACCTACGGGGGCAGCGGCTCGACGTCGCGCTACGCGATCTGGAGCGATACCTCGACGTCGCTTATCGCAGTGGCGCCTACGCGGAAGTGACCATCGTCACGGGCCTTGGCACGGGAGCGATCCGCGAAGGCGCGATCGGCCTTCTGAAGTCACTTCCCTACATCAAGGATTTCCGGGACGGCGGCCACGGCCAGGGTGGCAGCGGAGCGACGATCGTCGAATTTGAGCGCTGAGAGCGCGACTCAGAAGGAGACGCCGTAATTCAAATGAATCACATCTTCGCCGCGATCGAGCTTCGAGTTGAGCGGCTTGCGCGAGGTGACGGTGGCGTTAAGCTGGGCCGTGAGCTGCTTGCTCAATGAACCCGAGATGCTCTCGGTACTGCTTCCGTAAGAGACCGTCGAATAAAGACCCAGAACTCCGAGCGAACGCCCCCCACTCACTCGCATGCGCTCTTCGCGCTGCGAGGGATCTTGCAGATGTCGGCGACGAGCATCCTCTTCACTGAGCGAGTTCGTGCGCAGGTAAAACGAAGCGTTGAGCACCGGATTGGCCACGGACACTTCGGTTTCACCCACGGGCATATTACTGCGTGCACGCAGGCTCACGTCCTTGCCCAAACCTGTTTGAAGAGGCTGTCCGTTGTAAATGGCGTAGGCCAGCGCGATGACCGCAGCCGGCTGCTTGAGGATGCCGATCACCGCATCTTTCTCCGCGAACTCGCGCACTTTTTCGAGACGCGTCTTCATCTGGTTGCGACCCACAATGAGTGCCATGTTTTTTGAGAACGTGCGGACGGCGTCGTGGTGGACGCGTTCCTCCTGCCGAGTCAGCAAGCCATAGCGAGCGCGCAGCTCGTAGGTCCGTACGAGGCGGTCGTGTTCAAGCTTAAGGTGACGCACCTGTTGCTCTTCCAAAAACTGATTCACCGAACGTGCGGGATCCTTCTTCGTGCCGCGGACCTGATTGGTGAGGTAGGTCGCATTCTCGACCTCAAAAATTTCTTGGCGAGCCGACCAACTCGGCGCATAGGCTTGTAAGCCAGCGGCCACGGGCGCAGCCATGCTCGGCGCGCTCCACCAGAAGAACAGACTCAGCGTTGAGATGACCCGAAAATTCACCCGGTTAGCCCCTGACCGCAGACGCGCGGCCGAATCCCTCGTCCAACTGACAGTGGAGCAAGGGACGTACCAAGGGAGGCTCAAAAAGCCTTCCTAACCCGTTGAGTTTATAATGATTCTGGAGCGATAGAACACTCCTTGGGAAGAGACTCCCCATCGTTGGAAAGAATTACCTGTCTCAGATGACGCAGTAGGGCATGACTATAACAGTCAACTACTGCGATTCCTTAGAGACCGAGCAGGATCCAAGTGAACCAAAGAATGAATCCCGACACCATCGGGATGGAGAAGTTGTCGTCCACTTCCAATGGCAAGAGTTCGGCTAGGCCACCTGCGAGCCCACCCAGAAGGGCCAGTCCACCCACCAACGCCGGTGGATAGCCCCAAGCCATGAGGAAAACAGCCGTGGTGAAAGCACAGGCCAACATGCCGGACGCCGTGCCCACGAGAGATTTACCGTTCGCGATTTTCCAACTGTTCTGACCGTACGTGAGTCCCATCAAGGATGCGATCGGATCGCCGATGGCCAAATAGAGAATCGACAAAACAGCGATATGCTGCGGGAAAATAGCCACCGCGAGCAAACTCGAAGAAAGGTAGAAAGGGATCCCGCTGCAACGCTCTGCTTCGCAGGAGCGCATGATGGGTCCCCAAAAACGAATCAGCTTCGCATTGATGCTGGGGTTCTTCAGGCGGCTCACTTCAGTGAAGATGGAGACCGTCAGTGCGATCCCGAGCAAGGTGACCGCCCATCCGCGCGAAAGCCCACCGAGATAGAGCACCGCCATCATCAGGCCCATGCTCATGTGCCAGACCTTCCGCGCCAGATGGAGATCAGTGCGCAGAGCCAGACGAGCACTTTCGGTTCCGTAAAAGGAAGAAACGGATTTCGAAAAACTTGGAGTTTGACGCATAGGATTGTGTTCCGACGCCGATAGTGCAACGCAGGTGCCAAAAAACCGGATCTACGACATCGGATTGACGATCGGATTGTTCGATTTTAGTGAGGAAAGTCAGGTACTTTGCCAACGCTGATTGGGATGAATGGTTAATAGTTGATTGAAAAAATCGGGTATAAGTCCTTGAAATGACAAAAAAAGTCACTTTCCGCGAATGAAGGTTCGCACAGGCGCTCGTCCGCGACCTCCCTCTGGCTAGGCAATTCCCGCCGATTGACGCGACTGGTGAAACAAGAAATCCTGAATAGGAACGAGGCGCGATCCATGGATGGAAGCGTGAAAACGCATCTACAGACTTTCGAAGACGAAGCCGCAGCGGAACCCGGAGACGGGGACGTTTTTTTTGACTCGCTCAAAAAAAAGCGCTCCTCCCGAGTGAAGCAGATTTGGGCGATCGGCGGTGGCAAAGGGGGCGTGGGCAAAAGCCTGCTGAGCTCCAGCCTTGCCATCTCGCTCGCCAAGACGGGCGGTAAGGTCGTCGCGGTCGATCTAGATCTGGGTGGCGCGAATCTCCATACCGCGCTCGGCGTCGAGCTGCCGGTTCAAACGCTCTCCGATTTCTTTGCGAACCGTACGACCTCCCTCAATGACGTCGTCGTCCCGACCGGCATTCCGGACCTCAGCATCATTAGTGGAGCGCAGGACGCCGTCGGAGTAGCCAACTTGCCCGGCGCGATGAAGCTCAACTTGCTGCAGAATCTACGCGAGATCGATGCCGACTACGTCGTTCTCGATCTGGGCGCCGGCACGAGCTACAACACGCTCGACTTCTTCCTGTTCAGCGACATCGGAGTCATCACGCTCCTGCCGGAGCCGACGTCGATCGAAAACGCGTATCGCTTCATTAAGAGCGCCTACTATCGCCGCCTGCGGCTCTCGCAAAATTTGGCATCGATTCGACCCCTGATCGACATGGCACTCGACGCGAAAAATCCCAAGGGCATCAAATCCCCGTCGGACCTCTTTCGGGAAGTGAACAACACCAACCCGGAAGCCGCGCTTCGCCTGAAAGAAGAGATCGAAAAATTCCGGCCGAAGCTCGTGATCAACCAGGCGCGCACGCAGACGGACATCGACATCGGCTTCAGCGTGAAGACTGTCTGTAAAAAGTACTTCGGTATCGAGATGGACTATGTGGGGTACCTCGACTACGACAGCGCGGTTTGGCAATCTGTCCGCCGTAAACGACCGCTGATTCTCGAGTTCCCGAACTCTAAGCTCGTTTCCAGCATCGAACGCATCACGCAATACCTGCTCAAGCGGCACGGCAACACCCGTAACGATCTGTTTGGGGAATGAGGATGCAGTCGTGAGCTTCACCGATTCAGAAAAAAGCTACTACGAGATCCTGGAAATCGCGCCAACCGCGGACTCCGATGAGATCCGCGCCGCTTATCAGCGCGCCAAGTCCGCCTATAAAAAAGACAGTGTGGCCCTCTATTCCTTGATGTCGGAGGACGAGTCCATCGAGCTTCTGCGGCAGATCGAGACAGCTTACCGCGTTCTCTCGGATGATGGCCGTCGCGTAGAATACGACCGCAAAATCGGCAAAGCGCCCGCGGCTGCCGGGCGCGTAGCTTCTCCTTTTGATGTGACTGAAGACGACGGTGCGAAAGTCATCTCGATCGATCGTGTTCCGCCGATGGAAGATGTGAGCGACGACGAGAACATCTTGGTCGCCCCCAGTACCGATTTCACGGCAAACGCCGCCCGCGCCGCTCGTGAGGAGCGCCGCGAGTCCCGCTTTGATCCCAGCCCAAACGAGACCTCTTCACGCTACAATCCGACTCTCCAAGGTGGCGGAGCACAAGCGCAGGGCCAAGCGCCGACCCCGTTGCGCGCGTCCGAACCCGTGCGCGTCGCCGCGTTCCGCGAAGCCTCACCGACGGGCGAACGCCGGTCCGGCATCCTAGGGATCCAACACCCGACCGACTCCTTCAATGAACAACCACTCAAGGAAGAAATTGCCCGCGAGACGGAATGGCGTGGAGCATTCCTGCGCAAGGTTCGGGAGGCCCGCGGCACGCCGCTCGAAGAGCTCTCCGAGTATACGAAGATCGGGAAGACCTACCTGATCGCGATCGAGGAAGAAAACTACGCGAAACTGCCGGCCCCAGTCTACCTGCGCGGCTTCCTGATCCAGATCGGGAAGTACATGAAGCTTCCGCCGGACGCGCTCTCGCAAGCCTACCTCGCGCGCCTCAACGCCTGGCTCAACAGCGACAAGAACAAGCTACGGGCCTGAGGCGATGCCGCTCTGGACCTGGATCGTCGAGGACGACTCCGCCGAACGCGCCGACCGAAGCATCGCCGATGCGATCGCGGCCGGACTCGGCACATGGGAATCCGAAACCCGCGATGATGAGGCCGTGCCCGATCTCCCGCCCATCTCCCGCAGTCGACTTCAGGCTCTCATGGGGGAGTCACGTGTTCAGGTGAACGGAAAGCCCTGCAGTGCAGCCATACGGCTCGTGCTCGGGGATACGGTACGCGTGGATCTTCCGGAGCCCGAGCCGCTCGAGCTCGTTCCGGAGAACATCCCACTCGAGTTCCTTTACCAAGACGAACATATCGCGGTCGTGAACAAACCCGCCGGACTCACCGTTCATCCTTCTTCCACTCAGCGCTCAGGCACACTCGTGCACGCACTACTCTACCACTTGAAAGATCTGAGCGGCGTCGGCGGTGTCCAAAGACCAGGCATCGTTCACCG